>CAIJTL010000919.1 GCA_903823545.1 uncultured Planctomycetaceae bacterium | reverse complement strand
GTGGAGTTCCACTCTGCATCAACCCGGCCAGACCGGCCGCAGCGTCGGCGAACTGCATTACGCGGGCGTCATCGACTCGCGCAGTGATGTCGGCCACGTCGTGGCGATGCAGGGCAACAAGGGCCAGTCGTTTCTGTGGAGCGAAGACGGCCTGTTCGTCAGCCCGCTGTTCAAGGACAGCCGCGAGTCGCCGCAAGGCTGGGGAGGCAAGGAAGTATTCGGAGCCGATTGGACCAACATCAGTCTCTACGACGAGTGCTTCGGCGGCATGATGGCTCGGCAGGACGACGGCGTTGTCCGCTATCTGTTCGGTCGCAACGGCTGCCAAGTCGTCCGCGTCGAAGGACTGGAGTTGGTGAAGCGGTTCGACGCGGGCACGGTCACTCTCAACGAAAGTCACCCGAAGCGTGAGCGAGGACCGGATGCCTCACCGAATTCGTCACCAGTTCCTTCGCTGGCGCGTCAGACAAGCCCGCTGCGAGTGCCGAACGTGCGGGGTCGCTACCCGTCGTTCAAAGTCGATGGCGATCCGATTGAGTGGCAAAAGGTCGCGCGTCACGAGATCAAAGTCGGTGACAAGGTCGTGGCGAAAGTCGCGATCGCGCACTCGCTCGAACATCTGTGGCTGCTCGCCGAGGTCGAAGATCCCTCTCCGTGGAAGAACGCCGGAGCCGATCCGAAGTTCGCGTTCAAGACCGGCGACGCGATTGACCTGACGCTCGGCTCCGATCGTCCCGACCGCATGTCACCGATCGCCGGAGACATCCGAGTGCTAATCGCTCCGAGCGAGAAAGGTCCGATCGCCATGGCCTATCGCCCGGTCAAACCAGGTGCGAAGCCCGAAGAGTCACTGAAGTTCGAGTCTCCGGTGAAGTCGCATGCATTCGCGTCGGTGATGCCGGTCGGTGACACTCAAGTTGCCTTCAAGGCGACAACGACCGGCTATGTGGTCGAAGTTCGGCTGAGTTGCGACCACATCGAACTCAAGCATCTCGGCCCCGGTCTGCGAATGCGCGGCGACATCGGCATCCTGTGGGGCAACGAAGCCGGACTCGTCACCGAACGCCGAGCGTACTTGGTCAACCACAGCCCCGCGGCGAACATCGTCAGCGACACACCCAGTGAGGCAGAATTGCAACCCGCCGAGTGGGGCGTTTGGATCATCGAATGAATGACAGTTGTTTGGCGATTGTGCCTACGAGAGACAACCTAGGAGAACGACTCATGTCGATAGCACGACTTCTGTTTTGTGGCACGATCGACAAGGCGACGGTGCCGATCTTCTACGAAAGCCGCATCGCCAAGCTGAGCCTGAACGAAGCTGAATTGCCCAAGGTCGATTCTGAGGTCGAGGAAATCACCGAAGTGGAAGAAGAGGATCGCTAGAAGAAGCTCAAGACCAAGTGGGCCGCGCTGGAAGCACTCGTCGGCAGTGAGAAACGGATTCGCCTGATCGCAAAATATTTTGTCCAGAACTTCGAGCAGGTCATGGAACGCCAGGCCGTGACCACCGACAAAGACAGCGGCATCGTCAACGACGCCAATCTCTGGGCCACCGAAACCATGCACAACCCCCACGAACTCCTGTAACGAGTCATCACCGTCAACCTCGAAACCAGGAAGATCGTCAACAACCTGCCGATGCTCGACATCGACTGAGGTGTTGCTGAGCGTCGGCTCGATGGCACTGATTGATCTCGTAGCCACGCTCGCCAGAGCGTGGGCGAACAACGCATAGGCGGCTAATCCCACGGTCTGGCGCCCGTGGCTACTTCAAGTCAGTGCCACTGTGCATCGGCCGTCAAACCTCTTGCCGAACGCATTGGGCGTTTGGTTAGAATCCGCCCCCACGTTTCATCCATGAGTACCAAGTCAGAGAACCTGAATCATGAGCACACTGACGGAGATTGAGACGGCGGCTGATTCGCTGCCGGTGGAGCAGAAAGAACAATTGCTGTTGTTCTTGGCGTCTCGCCTGCGCTGCGAGGGCGACGCTGCCAGAACCACGTCATTTGGCTCGTGAAGAGATCGCGGAGTGGATCGCGGAAGACGAGGCGGACATGCGACAGTTTCAAGGACAACCATGAAACTGTTTCTCGACACGAGTGTGCTGTTGGCGTCCTGCGGCTCAGAATGGGGAGCGGCTCGTGAAGTGTTTCGGCTGGCTCCGCTCAAAGAGTGGACGCTGATCGCGACTCCTTATGTTTTGGAAGAGACCGAACGAAACCTGTCAAAGTTGTCTGGCGACGCCGACTCGGCATGGCAAATCCTGAAGCCGGACTTGGTTTGTTGTGAAGACGTTTCACATTGAATCAACTCGCCGTTTTCCGGTGACCAAAGATCGTCCCGTACTCTAAAGCGCGCTGGCTTGGGCGGATGTCTTGCTGACGCTCGACCGTAACGACTTCACAACGTTGCTCGGCGACGAGTTCTATGGCCTTGCGGTACTCAAGCCCGGAATGTTCCTCGAACGCGAACGTGCTGCCGGAGTTCTATGGATATCGAGCCAAGAATGATTGGCACACCTCGCCCCCACATCTCAGATAGCCTCTTATCGCTCGTTCGCTCCTTGATGTCATGTTTCGCAAAATCGCCTCGTGACAAATCATCTCAGCAAAGGTCGAGCAGGCGACTGATGGGGAACGTGAAGACACCGATGATGTCTCGCGGTGAGGCGAGCTTGAGTACGTCGTGGCCGCCGCTGCCGCCGAAGAGTCGGTCGCTGCCGTCGCCGCCGAAGAGCGTGTCGTCACCAGCTTCGCCCAGCAGCCAGTCTTTGCCATCTTGGCCTGAAAGAAAGTCGTTCCCATCGCCTCCCAACAGCGTGTCGTTGCCATTGCCTCCGATGAGCGAATCGTTGTCGGCTAAGCCCAACAGGATGTCGTCGCCATCGTCGCCTCGAACGGAGTCATTGCCATTGCCGCCGATCAGCACGTCGTTGCCCGATTGGCCGACGAGCGTATCGTCTCCGTCGTCACCGCAGACCGTGTCGTTGCCATCGCCGCCGACGAGCGAGTCATTGCCGTTGCCGCCGTGAATCTTGTCATCACCTGCTGCACCCAAGATCGAGTCGGTTCCATCGGAGCCGAGCAACGAATCGTTCCCCGCATTGCCATTGATTGTGTCGTTCCCCGCGCCACCATCAACCGTGTCATTCCCTTTGCCACCAGTGAGGAGGTCGGCTTGAGTGCCACCCACGATCATGTCGTCCCCTTCGTCGCCCGAAAATGTCACGGCCCCGTTTCCACCCAAGAGCGTGTCGTTGCCGGTTCCACCCGATGCCACGATTCGCGTGATGGAATTCAGGAGGTTCGATGCATCCAAGAAATCGTTGCCCGATCCAAGCGTGGCTTGAATCAGCTCCGTTCCGACACCGACTTCAAAAACAAGAGGCTCAGTCGGAATGGCATTCAGATTGAAGTCGGATTCTGCGAGCACAGCGCGATCGGCCTGTTGTGTGCCATTCAACTGCCAGAGATCGCGACCGCTTCCGCCATCAAAAATGAGCGGCAGGCTTCCCGATAAGCCTGGAGTCAAACGATTTATCAACAGGTCGGAGCCGAGTGTTGTCGTAAGTGTGTCGTTGCCACCCGCGCCGAAGATTTCGAGGCCCGTGATGTTGATCAAAGCGAGCGTGAACGCAGACCGGTTTGTGCGACGCACCAAAGTATGTCCACGCGGACCAGCCATAACGGTCAGTGCGTCCGCCGCATCGCTGGTCGTGATATGGACGAAGTTTTGTTCGTCCGCACGACCAAGCGGCTCCAGACCGTCGCCGTCATGCCAACTGACGTCATTGAAACCATCTCCACCGAAGACTTGGTCGATTCCGCGATCACCGGCGAGTCTGTCGTTGTCAGCGTCACCGTTCAAGGTGTCATTGCCATCGCCGCCATGAATGTGGTCGTCACCATATCCGCCGAAAATCAGATCGTTACCGCTCTCCCCGAAGAGTTGATCGTTTCCGAAATCGCCCACGATCGAATCATCACCGCTGCCGCCATGAATCATGTCATTTCCAAATGCTCCGATGAGGGTGTCGTTTCCAGCATCACCGAACAATTCGGGCGCAAACAGGTCGATGAAGATCTCATGTGACTCACTGCTTGGCACCGGAACATCGGCTGGAAGAAATCCGCTCTGCAATTCCAGTAAATCATTTCCATCGCCACCGAAGACAATCGTCTTTGCAAACGTAAAGAGAGTGTTGACCACAACGTGATCGTCTCCGCCATTCAGGTGAATGGTCAATGAATTCAATTGAGCGAAGTCATCGAGAGAGAGGTAGACCGTATGCAATCCCTCTTGAACTCCGACTGAAGTGGTCAGCGCATGATCGGGGTCAGAGATGCGAATTTGCGAAAAGAACTGCCCGGCCTTGATGACGTTCATCAACTCTACCGTCAGGTTGTCCGCTTTGCCTCCGGGTGCGATGTCGTCGATCGTTAGTTGCGAGCCGTTCGTTGAGATGCGTGTCGTGGCATTGCTGACGACGCCAATGCTAAACTCCAGGTTCGAGATATCCTCGCCGCTCAAAGCAGAAACGGTGGCCGCCTCTGATGTCTGTATGGTGCCGTGTGGAGCGACCGTGCGGATGAAATAAGCTCCTGGTCCAAAATCGTGAAACACAAACTGACCCGTCGAGTCGGCAATCGCCCACGGTTCCAACGCCAAGCCATCGGCGATGCCATTGCCGCTTGTTGGGTTGTTGAGAATGTGATCGCCATTGGTGTCGATGAAGACCACCACGTGTGCGAGTCCCTCTTCGCCCTCATTCCTCGCACCGTTCGCGTTCGAATCTTGAAACACGTTGCCGGAGATGTCGATCTTGCGAAAGTTTCCAAAGTCCTGCTGATCCACGATGCGATCTGGCGGCAGTAAGACATTGTGGATTCGGTCGCTCGGACCAATGTGAATTAGAATGCGCCCGGTGTTGTTTGACTCATCCAACTCAGTGAAGTGATTGTCGGGATCGACGGTCGCTTCGAGCCAATAGTCACCTGGTTCCAAACCAGCCACATTGATCTCTTGGCCTTCAGTTCCCGCGCCGTAGATGTCTTCCCAGCCGACGGATATTTGCTGTTGGACATCGCAACTGAGTCCACTCCCTTGAGGATCATCGTTGGGCAACGGTGGAGTCGTGAAAAAGCGCGCGACATCGACCAAACAAAAACTGGTCTTCTGCCCGCCGCGCAACACTTCGCCCACTTCTGGAACACCGTCACCGCTTGAGTCGGTGATCGCGGCTCGCAATGAGTACCGGGCGAAGCCGTTGAAATGAATGTGATTGTGCGCCGGATGAAAACTGAAATTCCCCGCTTCGCGTTCGGTGTAGCCACCCTGATCGTCGAAGATGCGTTGATAGACTTTTTGTGTCCCGTCGCCGTTGTCTTCGCCTCCCACAATTCGCAACGGCCCGTCACCGACGTTCGGTGTCGCCTGACCGAAACGGAGCACGTCTCCCACCAGAAAAGCGTCTCGCATCCCGGCTGGATTTTGCAAATCAACCGTGAGGTCCGGGAGCCACTGCGCCGGAGTCTCGGCAGTACCTGTCGGAGGAGTGTTGATCGTGAAGGTCGGTTCTTGAATCACCGGATGCGCCGGCAGCACACTTGTGTTCGCATCGGGAAACGTTGTGACCCAACCGGCCTGCATCGCTTCGCGAAGCAAATAGTGTCCCGGAACAAGATTCTCAAAGGAGTAGATCCCGGCTTCCGTGATCGGATCAATGTGCTGATCATGATTGAGATCAACGTCAGCACTCATCGTGGAGCGGAGCACTTCGTTCGTTTCCGCATCAAGCAACTCAATCTTCCAACCGTTGCTTCCGACCTCATCATCCGACTTACTCCCATCACCATTGCGGTCATCCCAAGTCTGTCCACGAATGGTCGAAGGCAACGCGAAGTTTCCAAAATCAACTCCGGTCACGACTTCGTTTTCGCTCAGATCAACCGCGTATGTTCCAACCGGTGAACCGTCCGTAGGTAGTGTCTGCCGAAATCCTGCCTGCTGTGCTTCAGCGACGACGTATGTTCCGGGAGCCAAATCCTCGAAGCGATAGTGCCCGCTCTTATCCGTAACGGCGAATTGCTCGCTCGATCCGCCTGCCAATGAAAAGCTCAAAGAGAAATTTGTGATACGGCCTTCGTCACCTTCGAATTCGTCGTGGATCGCCAAAATCCACGAGCCGTTCGGTGACTCCCCATCAAATGTCGAAAGAGGATCAACCGGGCGAAAACTTCCTGTGTAAGGTGGAGTGGTCGAAGCGCTGTTGATTGGAAGCTTGGCCTCATCATCCAACGTCGTCTGAGTGAAACCGCCGGACGCACCGCCGATGTATTTAAACAACTCGATGCTTTGCCCGTTCGGACCGAGCAAAAAGCCGTGCAAATCGCCGATGAAAGTGTGCTCAATGTCAAACGATAAATTGACGTCAACAATCGTCCCCGCCAAACCGCTGACGTTGATTTGCGACATCCCTCGATCAAGGTCTTCAATCGGAACCGGCACATCACTGGCTGTCACATTCGCTTGAGCGAGATCCAATTGACCGTTGCCGTTGGCGTCCAAGAACACCGTCCAATTAGGAAGAGGTGAGTCGCCGTCATCGAAGCTCCCACTGGAGTTGGCATCAAGGAACTTCATCCCTTCGATACTTCCACTTGCCGGAGCAGCACTCAGCAAACAACGGGGTTCGAGTACTTCCGCAATCCGTTGAGCAACAACTTTCCGTCGAGTTTCCATTCCAAACATTGACCGACGTTGCAACGGCAATAACCAGTTCGTCCAAATCATCGAAACTACCTTCTTTGCGTGCGAAAAAATCGATACGGAACAGCACCTTCAACACGCCGTGGGGCTAAGCAGAAGTTGTGCCTCACAAATTGCGACGGACTCAGCGTTCGCATGAAGGCACACGACCGACATTCAGAGGCCTTGGGCCTCTTTCGTCAAGTGGCGAATCGCCCCAACAGTGCAAAGGCCCGCGAGAGTTCAACGACAACAACACTGTTTCGATTTGTAAACATGCCAGCCAACGGCTGTAGCGCTATGAGAGTGTCGTCTCAGACTCGTACCGTCACACCGATGCTGCTCGCAACGTTGCCGCTGTTTCAAAACGGGATGACTGACCCAAAGCGGAAATGACTCGGAGGTAGCGGACATCACTGCCTGCCACCCGATGCCGCCACACACGAAACTTGCCGCGCTGCGAACAACATCCCACCAACGGATCGATTTTGAGATCGCCAACAATACCTGCTGAGTCACGTCCTCGGTATCTGCCGAGGACATACCGCGACGCAATACCGACTGACGGATCACCGGCTGATAGATTTCCACAAACTCGGTCAACAACGCTTGATCCGCCCGATCCTTCAGGCGAATTAACAAACTCGCTCGCGTTTCCGGCGACGGCGATAAGGGCATGAATCCTTCTTCGTAACAGATGACACACACGCAGCACGAAAGTCTGACAAAGAATTTTATGAATTCACCGGGCTCGCAGCTTACTGGAAACCAGACCGGCCTGCCGGTAGTCTCGCCCCGCACTTCAAAGCCTTAAGACTGCATGGAAGAGACGACGTGACGGAGCCAAGATCTTCTGCCCCTCAAACACCAACAGCGAAGCCTCACGCATCGCGGATGGTGTTAGACGTTGAGCGACTATTTCGTGAATGTGAGCCAGCCGCGTTCTTCGTAATGCCGCGAGTCGTCCGGCGGGTGTTGCAGAATGAACTCGACATCACCAGTCCGTGGTTGCAACCTCCGCATCGCAAGTTGTGTGTCGTCGAACGAGATCGTCTGTTGTGGCTCGTTGCAAATGATGAACTCGGAGTGGCGGACGATGCGGTACTGCCGTCGAGAATCATGTTGATCGCGAGACCGGAGGAGGATCGACAAGAAAAGTTCACTCGCAATGAATTGCTCCGGTACTACTGGCGGCGACTGTTTCATGCTCGCTTAGATTTTGAGTTGGAACTGAAGACGTCGAAATCGCAAATGACGTTGGCTCAGTTGCGTCATCGAATCAACGCCTTAGGGCAAACGCAATTTGACGAGATTCGATCGGTGCTCCGGTCCGAGCAAATGCTGCGAAGGCCCGACGATCTTCGTCATGTCTATGCCGAATTTGTCGCGGTCTATCACGAACTGCGAGTTTTCGCTCCACAGTTATTACCGATTTACTTTCCGGCTTTGGGCAATGAAGCGAGCGTGTTGCAGGCAATCGGTACGGACTGTGATGCAACAGCGATTCTGAACGCGATTCGTCCGGCGGAGCTTGCGTCCATCGAGCCTGTGTCATCGACGATCGCGACTCCCGAGGGACCAGCTAAATCAGTGGCAGCCGAAAATGAACTGCGGGAAAGTTTGCCGGTTCGTGCGGGAGCGCCGTCACCCAAGAAGTTTGCCGCGCTGACATTGAAGGCAGATCGCTTACGAACAACAGGAAACAATGTTCGTGCGGCATCGCTCCGTCGTCGTGCCTTCGAAGTTGTACCTGCCGAGCACGTCGATGTCGCGCAACGTGAAATGGTGACAGAGATCGAATACCTCGTCTTACGACTGCAAGCGGCATTGGAACTGACTGACGATGAAGTTCGACCGTGGTTGGCAATGTGCGAAAGATTGCTCGCGGGGGCTCGTCGCGGCTTTTGGAGTGCGAACGCGCGACTCCTTTACGATCTGCAACAGGTCTGTCTCGATCACGAACAAGAGATTTATCGAGTCGATTTGTTGGGCTGGATCATTAGTCGCGGTCAGCGTTCGTTGAAACGCCCGTTACCGAACCAGCGATTCGTGATGATGTCGAAGCATCTCCGCAGTGCTGCGTTGCGCGTTCCAACCGTGTTGATCGACGAAGCGGGCCGACGTGAATTGGGTGACCTATTGCATGCCGCAGCGGACGCGGCGGAGCACATTCTTCGTAAGCGACTGGAACCGCTCATCGTTCAGTCGCTGAAAGAGGCGGGATTTACTCCGGGCAGCGTTGTGGAACGAGTGGCCTGCCGCAAAGTGACTCAAGAGTTATTGGACGGAATCGTACAAAGAGGCTTCATCACGTTGGGTGACCTGCGCGATGGTGTTTCTCGCAATCAGCTCAAAATGCCGGACCTCAAGAACGCTCGCGAGTTTTTCACTGGCGATCCGTTGTTGCAGGCGAATGGACTGTTTGCGACGACAATGGATGGCGTTTATCAGCGGGGACCGTTTTATCTGCGGTTGTTGCAGCGGCTCAATTCGCTGGCGTTTGGAATTCCTGCTGGTCGCGCTTTGACGAAGTTCTTTGCGTTGCCGATTGGCTTAGCATTTCTCGCACTAATGGCGGCAGAAGAAGTCGCGCATTTGATCGTGAGGAAGCAACCGACTCCGCATGTCTCCGATGTTGGAGCGGCAATCGAATCGGTGCACGCTGCAGCTCAGGCAACGGCCGCAGTGGCCGCGAATGGACATGCCGTCGCTCGGCATTATGTCGTTTACAACCACATCAATCTGTTGTGGCTGAGTTGCTTCATCTTCGCGTTGATTCACGGGCCAAAGTTTCGAGATGCGGTCATCTTGATTCTGCGAACCACTTGGAAACTGGTGAAGCTGACAGTCATCGAACTGCCGGGAAAGATCGCTTCGTTTCCGCTGGTGAAGTGGATCCTGAAGAGCTTTCCGTTCTTGTTGTTTCGACGCTTCTTGTTGACCCCCTTGGTGGCGACTGCGTTGCTTTGGAAAGTCTTGCCGGCGCTCGGAGTCTATGAGCCGCTCAGTCAGTGGTGGGGATCAGCGATCTTCTTTGGCTCACTGCTAGCATTCAACTCGCGATTTGGGCGCGACACCGAAGAGCTGACTCGTGAATTCGTGGCCCGAACTTGGTATCGCATTCGAGTGCATCTGGTGGTCGGCCTCTTCACGTTGATTGTTGATGCATTTCGTTGGTTGATGGATGGGCTCGAACGATTGCTCTATGCGGTCGATGAGTGGCTGAGGTTCCGCAGTGGCGAGAGCAGTATCGCGCTCGGCGTGAAAGCCGTTCTGGGTGTGGCGTGGGGCTTCGTGCGCGGAGTCATCCGCTTTTGTGTCACCTTGCTGATTGAGCCGCAGATCAACCCAATCAAACATTTTCCGGTGGTGACGGTTTCTCACAAATTGGTGCTCGGAACTCTGACGATTCCGCTCGCGACGTTGCTGGAAAAGATCTATGACCGACCGACGGCTTACACGGTCACTGGGCTGATTCTTTCAGGCATTCCTGGTGTGTTCGGCTTCCTCGCTTGGGAGTTCAAAGAAAACTGGAGGTTGTACGCCGCGAATCGAGCCTCAAAGTTGCGTCCTGTTTTGGTCGGACATCACGGCGAAACTTTGCTGCGGTTGCTGCGTCCTGGATTTCATTCGGGAACAATTCCCAAACTTTTCAATCGCCGCAGACGAGCGGCTCGCCAATCGGTCAAAAACCCAAAGATTGATAAGCAGGCCAAGTTCGCAGAGAAGCTGCATCACGAAGCTGAAAGCGTAAAACATTTCGTCGAACGCGAACTGCTCGTACTCTTGAGCGAGACGCGATCGTTTCGCGAATTCGGCTTGTCGGTCGAACGAGTCGACATTGCGACGAACCGTTTGCTGGTGACGATCAGTCATCAAGACCATCCGCTCGATCCAATGCAGATTGAGTTCACGGAACAATCTGGTTGGCTGATGGCTCGCGTTCCTAATCAAGGTTGGCTGCTGAAACTCTCTGACGATGATCGAAACGTTTTTCGAGCAGCTTTGGCCGGTCTCTATAAACTCGGCTCCGTCGGTTTGGTGCGCGAACAAATTGAAAGCCAACTCATTACGACTAAGCACGACGCGCCAGCGAGTGGTCAAGCAGCGAACGATTCGCCGAGGAATGATTCGTCAGCTAATCGTTCTCATCATCCCTACGATATTTCTGCCGCGGGTTTAGTTGTCTGGCCTCACTACAACTACGCCACCGAGGTTCATTACTCGTTGGAAGAACGCCCCACGACAGTTCCTCGCCCTCGCTCTCTCGCGAGAACCTCCGGGCTGACGTTGCTCCCGTTGGCAGCCATCGTCTATCGCGAAAGCCCCTTGTGTTGGTCCGATTGGAAAGCCTTCTGGCAGGCAGAGCAACTCGCTTCGCCAAACGAGATCAAACTGCTTCCGGAGATTGAGTTGCTCGTTTGGCCGTCTCAGGGCACGACATAACCGCAGACGCAGTTCAATACCAAGCAGGCCATGACTATTGGGTTGAACGACGTTGGCTTGAAGGTCACGCATCTTCGGCTCAAGTCGGTGCTTCATAGTCATTTGCGGAATCGGTTTTAATCACGACCGTATGTGCCGGTTGTTTTGATTCCAAAGACCAATGAAACAATCGTCGTCAACCTAATCTGCTCGCTGTCGCTGCCGCCGATTTCGTGCAAGGCTCAGACTGAAACCGAATGAACACAAGTCGTTTGCCATCTCACTTCAGATGACGTCGGCGGCGACGATCTGACCAGTTCTAAATGCGAAGCGAACAACAAGGCCAGTTCAGGGCCAAGCTCCTCACGGTCGCACCAATCTAGATAATTGCCCGGCATTAATCCGTATGTGTCGCGATCCCATTCGACCTTACACAACATCTCCGAACCCGCTTCGACAATGTCGATCAACGTTCCGGACCACCCTGACATTTCCACGTCGATACAAGCTGGAGCAAACACTCCCGGCTTGACGACCACGCGAGACCATAATGGCCATCGCTTTGCCGATACTTGAGCGTCCATGATCTTTTCCCCCCTGAGAAATCATTTCGATGAACCCAATGTTCGAACGATCTCAGGGAGTCGTGATATTCGTATGAACGACATGTGAATTTCTGGGCGAATTCTTACCTCATCCTTCGATGTACGACCCAGCCGGGAATCGTTGTTCTTGCCGAATAAAGTGTCTTGCCAGCAGTGACGTATAACGTCCGAAGGTCTTCGCCACCGAAGGTCACATTGGTGATGGTATCTTCGGGGATCGGCAGTCGGCCCTTCAATTTGCCGTCTGGTTGAATGATCCAAATGCCGGGAGGAACGTCGGTCGTTTCGTGAGGCCCGCGTTGACGCGAGATCCCCGCTGCGACGTACAAGTTTCCTTGTTGATCAACGGCCATTCCGTCGCCGCCTCGACCGGGTGCGAAATCGAACACAACGCGCGGCTGACTTGGCTCGCCGCTTTCGGAAAGATTGAACGCCCAAATCTTCCGATTGCCGCCGATGATCGGGCAGCTATCGACGAGATACAGCGTCCGCTCGTCGGGACTCAGAGCGATCCCGTTCGGTCGTTGAATCGTCGGCTGAGTCAGAATTCGGTGAACCGAACCGTCCGTATCGATGCGATAGACCGAATCGTGATCTAGCTCCATTCGTGAGCGTTCGTCGTAACAAGGGTCCGTAAAAAATATCTGGCCATTCGACCGAGCAGCCACATCATTTGGCGAGTTGTATCGCTTCCCCTCAAACCGATCAGTTAGCACTTCGACTTGGCCAGTCGCCATGTCCGTGCGAGTGATCCGACGATTGCCATCGTTAGGACTGAATTCATTTCCCTCACAGGCAAGCAATCGTTCTTGAGCGTCGAAGAGCAAGCCGTTCGCACGACCGCTCGGCATCCGCCAGACTGCCCGAGACTGCGTCTGCGGATCAAACTTCATGATCCGATTGTTGATGATGTCGCTGAAATAGACACTGCCGTCCGCTGCCGCAGCAGGTCCTTCCAGAAAGGCAACCACCGTTGCCGGACTGACCATCACATGCTCAAAGAACTCATTCGCAAGCGGTGTGCTTTTCAGATCCATGACAAGGCGCCTTTCGGATGTTGCCCTATCGCCGTACGACAGAGCAACCTATTTGTTGGATAGGAAGAATGATGCATTGCCGGTGCAATTACCTCGTTGCCCGGTTCGGTCATTACGATTGTTACTGACCCCTGCATCAATTGGTGGAAGGCGATAATGACAACCGTTTGTAACGCGGGGTCGGGTGTGCGAATTTCAGAAATCGCCAATGCTGGC
>CAIJTL010000918.1 GCA_903823545.1 uncultured Planctomycetaceae bacterium | reverse complement strand
GGCGGGAATTCCGAGCTTCGCAATCGAATCCACTTCGCTAGGCAGTTGATCGACGGTCATTTGATCTTGGCCCGGCATCGATCGAATTGGGACTCGCTGATTCTGTCCGTGCTTCACAAAGAGCGGCAGAATGAAGTCACGCGGATTCAATTCTGTTTCACGCACCAAGTCTCGCAATCGAGGGTTCGATCGCAGTCGTCGCAATCGGACTGATGGAAAGCTGCCGATAGTTGATGTCTTCTGCATCTCGTTTTAGTTCTCCAGGACCATTCTTCCGTCGGACGATTCTGATAGCGACCTTCGCCTCTTTGCGGTGAAATCAAGTCGTTCTTTTTCACCGCAAAGGTACGACGAGCGCGAAGGGTCGGGACGGAGTCCCAACCTACTTACCGAATTGTTCCGCGAAGATTTTTGTCATTCGCTTCCATGAATCTTCGTCGGCTTGCTTGTCATATTTCATCCCCGGAATGTTGCGAGCATCGGCACCGGGAACCGTGAAGCTGTGAACGACACCGGGATACGAGACGAAATCGTATTTTGTGCCCGCTTTGTCGAGCGAATCGCGGAACGACTTGATCGCCGCTTCCGGAATGAAGGTGTCTGCGCCGCCATTGCACACAAGGATGCGAGCCTTTGTGGCTTTTGCTTCCGCGTCAGTTGCCGCAGGCAATGCTCCGTGAAAGCTGGCGACCGCCTTTAAATCAGTCCCAGCATAGGCAAGCTGAATCGCTGTTGATCCACCGAAGCAGTAGCCAATCGCTGCCAGCTTGGTGTTATCGCATTGTGGTTGCGATTTGAGGACATCGAGAGCCGCAGTCGCTCGCTTACGCCAATTGTCGACATTCATGCGAACTGTTGTCGCCATTTGTCGCGCGTTGTCGGGATGGTCCGCCGTCTTTCCTTCACCATACATGTCAGCGGCAAATGCGATGTAACCGAGTTTCGCTAACTGCACTGCGCGTTGCCGAGCATACTCATCAAGGCCCCACCATTCGTGAACGACAAGGACTCCCGGACGTGGTCCCTGAACGGCGTCATCCCATGCGAGATAACCACGACATTCAAGCTCGCCATGCTTGTAAGTCACCGTTTTAGTTTGCACTGCGGCTTGAGCCGAAACGCCGGTTACCAAAACCATCATCAAAGACATTAGCAGGCGTCGCATCGAATTCGTCCTTTCAAAACCATCAGAGACTCAATCAACCCAACCTGTCGGCCAATCCGGAAAGGTTGCGGTTGCGAGGGGCAAGATACTCGGTAGGACTTGGCTCGAACACCGAACGACTCCCCTTCGCAGGCATCGTGATCGATGTCACTCATGATGACCGTGTCAAACTTTTGTGAACCACGTACAATCCCGCCCTATTGCGGCAGCGAGTCATTTTGAGTTTCCACGGACGGGCAGCGATCATGGTTTCTGAGCGAGATTTTTCTCAAGACATTGAATTCTCAAAACTGTTGGTTCGAGACAGCGACGTGGACCTGACGATCGTGGCTCTGGAGATCGCTCGCGATGCGAATGCCGAACTACGATTCGAGCCGACGTTAGAGTGGATTGCCGACCGAGCCAACGATTTATCAAGCGTCGTTGCCGCAGCATGGTCAGAGCTGGATGCGCTGCGTGCCCTCTGCGCGATGCTGGGAGAAACGTACGGAATTCGCGGCGATGCGGCAGCGATGTCCCTTCCGGAAAGCAGCTATCTGCCCGAGGTCATCGCACGAAAGCGCGGGATCCCGATCAGTCTTTCGATTTTGTATATGGCGGTCGCACATGCGGCCGGAATCGAACTCAAAGGAGTCGCTGCGCCACAACATTTCTTGGCACGATTCGATGGGATCGAAGGTCCGGTTTTCATCGACGCATTTGGTGGGGGCCGCATCATGGATCGGCGGGAATGCCTCGCTTTTTTGCGAGACATCACCAACATGCCAGAATCCGAGCTCAAGCCGTGCCTTAAACCTGCCGAGCCGCGAGCGATCATCATACGGATGCTCAACAATTTGAAAGTGTTGCACGCCAAACAGGAGAACTGGTCCGCCGCATGGTTGGTTCAAGAACGACTCGTGGCGCTGAAGCCAAGCTCTTACGAAGAACGCCGCGACATGGCCTTCATCGCTCTGAAATGTGAACGGAGCCAGTTGGCGATCGAGCTGCTCAACGAGTGCCTCGGAGATTGTCCGGAAGACCAAGCGAGCTTGCTGACTCAACACATCGAAGAAGCCAAGCGGCAACTCGCCCGCTGGAATTGATGGTGTTGGGAACGGGCAATCGGTTCGATACCATGCGGAGACTCTTTGAGGACTCCGTTTTATGAACCGATTCGCAGCAAAAATTGTCGTGACGGCGAGTGTGGTCGTCACTTTCTTTTTGAATTCAATTCTCAGCTTCGCCGCCGATGTTCCTGCCAACGCGGATGACATCAAGTTTTTTGAATCGAAAGTGCGACCAATTCTGGTGGCTCGTTGCGTGAAGTGTCACGGAGCGGCCCAGCAGAAGGGGAAGTTGCGGCTTGATTCGCATGAAGGTTTGCTCGGCGGTGGAGAGAGTGGGCCAGCAGCCGTTAGTGGCAAGCCGGAAGAAAGTTTGCTGATCGATGCGATCAATCGCCGCTCGATTGAAATGCCGCCTGACGCGCCGCTGAAAGAAAACGAAATCGATCTGCTCACCGAATGGGTGCGTCGAGGTCTCCCTTGGCCTGTCGTTGATGGTCAATCGAAAGTGCTCGAAGCGAACGGTAAAGGAATCACGGATGCCGATCGTCAGTATTGGGCGTTTCAGCCGATTCGCGATCCAGCGGTTCCGGATCTGAAACCGCAATCGTCTGAATTCAAATCTCCGGTTCGTAATCCGATCGACTCGTTCATCTTTTCACGGCTGCAATCCGAAGGAATGACGCCGACTCCCGAAGCCGATCGACGGACGCTCATTCGGCGACTGACGTTTGATCTCACGGGATTGCCGCCGAATCCGCAAGAAATCGACGCTTTTGAAAACGATCAAAGAGTTGATGCGTATGAACGACTTGTCGAACGGTTGCTCGACAGCCCGGCGTATGGCGAACGTTGGGCACGTCACTGGCTCGACCTCGTGAGGTACGCGGAATCGGACGGTTATCGTAAAGATGATTACCGACCTCACGCGTGGCGTTATCGTGATTACGTCGTTCGCTCGTTTCAAAATGACAAGCCGTTCGATCGCTTTACTCAGGAGCAAATCGCTGGCGACGAGATCGATCCAGAGAATCCCGATGCAATCACGGCCACTGGTTACTTACGCCAATACCTTTACGAATACAACCAGCGTGACGCTCGCAATCAGTGGAACGAAATTCTCAACGATGTTACCGACGTCACCGGCGATGTTTTCCTCGGCTTGGGAATGGGCTGCGCTCGGTGTCACGATCACAAGTTCGATCCTATCTTGCAGAAAGATTACTTCCGCCTGCGAGCCTTCTTTTCTGGCATGATGCCGCAGGACGATCGACCGCTCGCAACTCCCGCTGAGATCGCAGCACACGATGCGAAGCTCGCAGAATGGCAAGAAAAGACGGCGGACATTCGAGCCAAGATCGCGGAAATCGAAAAGCCGTATCTCAAGCGAGCCGCCGACGGCGCGATTTTCAGATTCCCGAAAGACATCCAAGCGATCTTGAAAACGGATGACGCACAGAAGGAGCAACTCTCGCCACACGATCGGCAGTTGCACTACCTCGCCTTTCTGCAAATCAAGTACGAGTACGACTCGATCGGTGCAAAACTGAAAGAAGCCGACAAGAAGACTTGGACGGAATTGCGAGACGAACTGAAGAAGTTCGACGAGTTCAAGCCCGCCCCGTTGCCCATCGGCTACGCTGTCGCGGATGTCGGTCCAGTTGCACCGCCGATGATCATTCCCGGCGACAAGTCGCAAACGGACATTGTTCCTGGACTACTGAGCGTGATTG
>CAIJTL010000917.1 GCA_903823545.1 uncultured Planctomycetaceae bacterium | reverse complement strand
TGGTTGGCGACGGGTGGCAAGAACTCGACGGTCAATCTGTGGGACACTCAGTCGTGGAAGTTGGTCGCGAAGTTGCCAGGGCATCAGAATGCCCTGATGGCCGTGCGATTTCATCCGACCGAGAACTGGTTGGCATCGTCGTCGAACGACAGCACGATTCGCATTTGGGATCTTGCCACACGGCGCGAACTGCGGAAGTTGACCGAGCATCGTCAGCCAGTGACCGCTTTGTCGTGGAGCGCGGATGGCTCGCGACTGGCCTCGGCGAGTTGGGATTTCACCGCACGCGTGTGGGACGGAGCGGCCGGCGTTGCGCTGCGTGAGTTTCGTGGGCACACGACTCGACTGTCGAATTTGAATCTCAGTGGCGATGGCAGCCGGCTGGTAACAACCGGTGGGGATGGCACGCTCCGACTGTGGGATGTCGCCAGCACGCCGGTCGTCCAAATGCTCGACACACAACGTCGCGGGGCGGGTATTTCCGCAGCGTGGCATCCTGACGGACAGCGCGCGGTCGTTGATCTCGGCGGTCGCTGGGATGCATGGAACATCACGACGGGCGAGCGGCTCAAGTCGGGGGCTGGCTTCTCGGCACAGTGGAGTCCCGATGGCAAGCGTTTTGCTGTCAACCTGGGCAGACAAGTTCAGGTTTGGGATGGCGACTTGACGAATCCGATGCACATAACCGAGTTCTCGGACTATTCCAACACCGCGGCTTGGCATCCGGACAGCCGCCGATTGTTCTTCTGCGACTTCCACAAGTTGTGGAGCTGGGACATCGAGACTGGCGAGAAGCGGCAACATCCGATTGACGTCGGGGACATGGTGTCGCTGCTCGTGCATCCCGCCGGACGCTGGGTGCTGGTGGGACTGACGTATGGCCGGATCGTCTTGTGGGATTTGCAGAACGACCGGCTGGATCGCGTGATCACGACCGACTTGCGAGAAACGATTAACGCCATGAATTGGAGTCCCGACGGGCGGCAACTGCTCATCGGCAGTGAAGACCACATGATCGTCGTGCTCGATGTCGCGACGTGGACCAAGCTGGCGAGCTACGTCGGTCACACCTATCCGGTGCGTGCAGTGTCGTGGAGTCCCGACGGCACGCGCATCGCCAGCGCAAGCCGCGATGGGACCGCTCAACTGTGGGATGTCGAGTCGGGCCGTTCCGCGCTGACGCTGCGACACGCCGACGAAGTTCACGCCGCGGCCTTCAGTCGCGACGGACACAAACTGCTCACCGCGAGCATCGACGGCAAACTGAAAATCTGGAATGCCTCACCCGCCGAGCAACGTCGCGGCCTGCAACCTGCCGCGCCACCACCGACACCTCGTCCTGTGAAGCTGCCGCTGGCCGAACAAAATCAATTGGTGCGGAATAAACTCGCGGCGCTCTCGATTCCGAGGCCCGCAGACTTCGCGGCCGATCAAGCTATGCTGCTCGATGGTGTCAAGAATCTGCCCGTCGGCGGAGACGTGGGCCGGATAACAGTCTTCGGGCCGACTGCGTTTCCGGTGATCGCTCCGACCGAGGTTCAGTCGCGGCAAAAAGGTGCGGTGGCCGGACCGTATTGCGTGCTCGCTGCCGGGCGACTCGACAAAGGCCGAGTCGCCGCCTTCGGTCACGATTGCTGGCTGATCGGCGCGGAGAGCTTTTCAACGGCAGATTCGCCGCAGTTGCTCGACAACCTGCTGCGCTGGCTGGCCGATCGTACTGACAAATCGAAACCTGCG
>CAIJTL010000916.1 GCA_903823545.1 uncultured Planctomycetaceae bacterium | reverse complement strand
CGTCGATGGTCGCGTTCTATGACCAGCTCTATCACGGCATCGAGCTGTATTCCGAGTACCTCGGCACCCGCTCGCCTGCTTGGGTCTATGTCAACATCTACGGCCAGCGACGCAAACATCTCACCGATCCGTTTCAGTTTCTGGGCTTCCTCTACACACCGAACCTAATGACATCGCTGGAGACGCAGTTATCTCAGGCCGAGAAGACCTCCGAGACCGACAAGGTCCGCGTGCGATTGTCGCAAGTGCGGCGCGAGTTCGATTACCTGAAGGCGCTCGCCAAGGTCGTGCATTTGCATCACGCCTTTCAGATTCAGCCGGACCTCGCGTCGCGCGACCGATTGCTGGATGCGATCGACGCTCGCAATGCGTTTGTAGATTCACTGTTCGATGCCAAAGGATCAAACCCGAAGCCGACACCTGCCTGGGGCTTCGTGATGTTTCCGCCGCTCGGCCACGATGCGAAGCACCTGCGTCTGGCATATGACGGCTATCAGGAACCGTTCGCGAACTCGCCGATGAATTGGGACACGAAAGCGATGCGATCCGCACCACTGCCGGGCGCGAAACGATTGAGCGTCAACCTGGTGATGGGGCCAATCACGGTGGACTCGCCACAGTGGGGACGCAGCCCGGTAGCACACGTTTCTAACGTGCTCCTTGATTCACGGAAGGACGGGCACGTTGGAAACGAACCCCACGGTGCGACCACCGTGCGAGCGATGGCCGATGCCAGTCAGCTCTATGTTCGAGTGGATGCCCCGTTGCCGAAGGACAACTCGCGGCAAGACACGATCGACATCTACCTCGCGCCGAACGGGCAAACACGCGAGATCACCTACCGTTTCACCGTCGGTCCGAAAGCCGACTCGAAACAAGAGGCCGCGAACGGCTTCAACAACGATCCGCTCGATCCGCGTTACGGGCACTTCGATCCCGATTGGAACGGCGAATGGAAGTACGAGTCGCAGCTCGACCCCGAAAAGCAGCGCTGGATCGCGTTCCTCGTGATCCCATTCAAGACGCTCGGAGTTGATACTCCGCCCACCGGATCGTTCTGGCGAGGTAACATCGGTCACACTCGCGTCGCGGCTGCGGATCGAGTCGAACGCTCGCTCTGGTCCGCGAGCACCAGCACGAAAGTCCTGGACGACCGCAATGATTTCGGTGAACTCGTCTTCGAGACGCCAAGGAGTATTGTTCCATGAGAATCGTTTCCATGTCCGCCATCGTCTGTCTCTTGGCGTGTACGACGGGGCTCTCTGCCGAGGTCTCGATCATCGAGCGTGCCGACCGTCTGCAGGTGCAGATCGACGGTCAGGTCTTCACCGAATGGCGGCATCAGGAATGGGTGGCTCCATTTCTGTACCCAGTCATTGGGCCGAATGGTGAGAACGTCACTCGGCACTACCCGATGCAGGCGGGAGTCTCCGGCGAAGATCCCGATCATCCGCATCATCGCTCAATTCGCTTTTCGCACAGCGATGTGAACGGCTTCAACTTTTGGTGGGCTCCTGGCAAAGAGAAGGCCAGGCACACGGCTGAGATCAAGCTGGAAAAGGTCGAAAAGATCACGTCGGGCAAGACCGGTGAGGTCATCTTCTGGAACCAGTGGCTGGGCGATGGAAAGCTCGTGTTGCGTGAACGAGTGCGGCTTGGGTTCATCCCGCTGGAGAACCGGCAGTTGCTGATGGACTACGACGTCGAACTGCAAGCCGCTGAAACGCCGGTGCTGCTGGGTGACAAGCGAGATGGCGGCCTGTTGGTGCGAGTGGCTGGCTCGATGAAGGTCGAGGACGAGAAGGGGAACAAGTTTGCCGGCACGATTCTCAACAGCCGCGGCGATCGCAACGCCGACGCCTGGGGTAAACGCTCTGAGTGGGCCGACTATTTCGGTCCCGATGCCAGCGGCAAGACCGTCGGCATTGCGATGTTCGATCACCCTTCCAACGTGCGCTTCCCGACGCACTGGCACGCTCGAACTTACGGTCTCATCACCGCGAATCGGTTTGGCACCGATCACTTCAAAGGGAACTACAACGACCACAAGACGGTCGTGTGCCGCCCGGCCGGCGACGCTTGCCCGGCGTGTGCATCGCACTCAGGCGACTACACGATTCCCGCCGGTAAGAGCATCACGTTGCGGCATCGTTTCTATTTCCATCACGGCGATCCGACGGTCGCGAAGGTTGCGGAGCAATACGGCCATTACACGTCCGATTCCGATTCAACGCTGAGCCGCATGCGAGCGCTCCATCAAGACCGCAAATGGAAGGAGCTGATTGAGCAGTTCGGGGCCGACGACTTTTCTGCATGGCCCGGCGACATGTCGGACAAAGCCAGCGAGGCGTTTCATCTGCGCGGGCAGATTTACTCGTTCCTGAAGGACGGCCAGAAAGCAGATATCGACCTGAAAGCGGCGCTGAAGCTGGCTCCGAAGAACTCCGCGTTCTGGCTCACGCGGGCCGACAACGACTCCAACAACTTGAAAGACGACGAGCTGGCTCTCATCGCGTATCGGCAAGCGTTCGCGATCACCGGCAAAGGAATCGGCTGGCAACCGCTGACCGCAACCGTCTCGATCGCTCGTCTGTTGACCGACCAGGCGAAGCCCGACGAGGCGCTCGCGGTGCTCAAGCAATACGGCGACATGGCAGGGATGGCTCCAGTGTGGAAGATCAGAATGCTGCGAGCCTACGGTCACGCCTACGCCGCGCAGGGCAACGAGAAAGAGTCACTCGCGAAGTTTCGCGAGGCGCTGGAACTCGAATCGAAACCATGACCAATCTCTCTGCCAATTGTATTGGTGTCCGCATCCCGTGAACCTCAGGTTGTTCTTTCTCTGCTTTCTCATGACATCGCTTGGTAAGTAAACCGACCCCGAACGCAATTGCCGGTTGGAGAATTCGATGACCAGACTTCTGACGATCGTGTTTCTGATCCTGATGCTGAACGTCAGCGGCTCAATGCTTCGAGCGGAGGTGGATGCGGCCACGTTCCAAGCCGGCACCGCAAAGGTCGAGATAACACCATCCGCCGAGAGTGCGGTCGATCTGCTCGG
>CAIJTL010000915.1 GCA_903823545.1 uncultured Planctomycetaceae bacterium | reverse complement strand
TCGATTCCAGTTCGCAGGCAAACGCAAGCCTAAAGTTTTCCAGCCATACGAGTTGCGATTTCCTTAATCTTCGCAGGATCTTGAACGCCCGAAAGATCCGTGAAGTCTTTTGTCAAATCGTCTGCGAGTTTCGCATCAGTTGGGCGAACAGCCTTATCGATCGACTCTTTCACACCCATCAAGGCGCTGCCGCCAGCTCCACTCTGCGCAAGGTCTTGGAGCATCTTTTTCAAATCTTCCTTGGCTCCAACCGTCTTGTCTTCAACAGGGTTCTTCGTATTCACTGGCGGTTCACTTTGCCCACAACCAGACAGCAAAAAACCGAACAGGATCATCGTTACGTTAATTAGTTTCATTGGTCAGTTTCTCCGCTTCAAACGTGAATCAACTAAAAACAAAATGGCCCTTCGAATTTCTCTCGAAGGGCCACATTTAAGCGCAAACGATTAAAACTCGCCTACGACGCGCTTATCGTTTCTGCCGCCAATCGCCCAGTAGATATCATAATTGATATTATTGTTGATCGACCGAGTTGTGCCGTCTCCCATCAACGCATGAACGGAACCAGTATGTCGGCTACGCGCCGCAATCATACCAAAGGCGTCAGGGTCACATCCCGAGCAACCGTGAGAAGTGCAGTTGGGGACGGGCGAATTGGGCATCAAAAGTGTGTTAAATAGAGTCATGCCATGCAAGCCTCTGTGCCACCAACGACCGCTGTTGAGTGTCCCCGGAATTGTAGTCAATGTAGCGGAGCAGCTTGCGTACCATCCGTCTACAACAGTCTTGGTTGGAAACGCATACTGGCCAGCCGCAGGCGCAAAACCCGGCTGTCGAATTCTCGACAAATCTACTGTTCCTGACGAATTACCAGAGACAATATTCTCGCTCATTGCAATCGTATAGGCAGTTCCATCCCTAATGTCTGCAATGCTGACAGTAACCCCCCCCATGTTAAACATGCCGTTTTGATCACTGCTTGCAAGATTCCATCCAACGTTTGTGCCCTCACAATATACGTAATTTGACGGCGCGTCACCATTTGCTGGGAGTTCGTCAGACGGACAGACGAACGCAGGCAATTTCGCCGCATTCGCAATGCCGTACATCGTTCCGTTGACTGCATCCCTGTTTGTTCCAGGACCAAATGCTTGAGCTTGGTAGTTTTGATAAAGTGCTTTTTGATCCATGTAGGGGAGCAAAACCGTCGTGGCGCTGTGATTCCGCCAGTCGTAATTTCCATACCCTTGGTTCATGAAGTTACCACGCGGAAACATCTTCGCGGCCTCATGATACGAATGCAGAGCGATGCCGAACTGCTTCAGGTTGTTCTTACACTGTGAGCGTCGAGCCGCTTCGCGTGCTTGTTGAACCGCTGGTAGCAGCAAAGCGATCAAAATGGCGATGATCGCGATCACCACCAGCAATTCAATCAAAGTAAAGCCTGTCCGGCGGCGTAACAGTTTTGACATTTTGAAAAATCTCCTCGAAAATCGCGCAAGGCTTACGAAATAGATACGAGACCAGTCTCGCAACGCGAAACACTACGTAAATTTTGAAGACACCGCAAACGTAAAACCCAAAATTACTTCATTGGCACTTAATAATCGCTTCGATTTGTCACCCAGCCCTCACAACGTGTAAGTCTCCGGGATTTCTGTGCAGAATCCTGAACCCTGACAGGCACATAGAGAGCGTATAACTCCGGCAATTTCCCCGACAGGAATAGCCGCGTGCATCAAGCCGTGAAGTTCTGAAGCCACAGTCGAGTCGTGGCAATCAGCAGTTCAACGCGTGCTGGCAATGGCATTTCATTGAAACAACGCCTGGGACAACAATTTGACCTCGAACGGCACGTGATACCGGCGGAACTTTCGAGCGTTCGATCCCGCATAAGGGACACTCGATATTAAGATTGTTGCTTCGCCTTCAAAGATCTTTGAGTGACGCCGCTTCATAGTTCTGAATGGGGCGATCCAAAACTAACACACCGGATCACAAAACGCGGACTCCTTTTGTTCGCGAGTCGTCGTGATTACTTTCTCAACCGAATCCGACGTCTTTCTTTTCGTTACTCACCTTTGTGTTGTGAGCACCCATGCTGTCTGTCTCCGAAGCAATTACTGCCGTGCTCAGTGCAACAAGTCTGCTCGTTCCGGAATCGTTGCCTTTGGCGGAAACGCTCAGCCTTGTGTTGGCGGAGGACGTTTACAGCAACACCGATTTACCGCCGTTCGACAAGTCGTTGGTTGATGGCTTTGCGATTCGACTGAATTCGTTTCAAGCGGAGTTGCCCGTTTTAGAAATTGTTTCGGCCGGACAAGTCCCGACGCGACAGCTCGATCAAGCGGCCTGCATTCAAATCATGACTGGCGCTCAATTACCGATCGGAGCGGATGCGGTCGTTCCGATCGAACACACGTCGCAACGTATGGACGCTACAGGCAAGACTCTCGTTACGTTTCCGAACAATGTCGCCAACTGGCGTTCCGGAACAAACATTATTCAACAAGGTGCTGCATTAAAGCGTGGTGATTTGGTGGTCCCCAGCGGCTCAGAACTGCGACCGCAAGAACTTGGCGCGCTCGCTGAGTTGGGCCACGCAAAAGTCCTCACCCGACGGCGACCGCGCGTCGCCGCGTT
>CAIJTL010000914.1 GCA_903823545.1 uncultured Planctomycetaceae bacterium | reverse complement strand
GCATCGCGTCTTCGAGCGGCATCTCGTTTGGAGGGCTGACTTGGATCGTGATGGCTCGTTGCCGTTCGCGGCGATTGATCTGTTCGGGGCCGCTGGAGAGTGTGAGATCGGCGATCGCACCGAGCGAAATGACTTGGCCTGTCCGTGTGGCGATCGGCAGGCTTTCGAGATCTTGAGTCCGCTCGGCGTTCCCTTTCTTGCCGATGATCGTGAGGTCGATCTTATCGCCACCAACATAGAAGTCGGTCGCATACGCACCATCAACGAGTGCATCAATGGCGTAGCCGATTTCCGTGGTGGAGACGCCGAGGTCAGCCGCTTGCTTCTGACGTGGGATCGCGTGAACTTCGGGGCTGGAAAGATCGAGACTCGGGACCGGCAGCGCTTGTGAACCGGGAATGTGTTGATTGACCAGCCCCATGACTCGACCGCCGAAGCCGACGAGTTGTTTGATATCCGGTCCAGTGATTTCGATGTCGATCGTGCGACCGGCGGTCAGGCCACGTTCAAAGAGGCTCGATTGTTTCACGACGGCGAACGTTCCCGGAATGCCCGTCGCCACTTCTTGCACGAGCTTCACCATGCGGTGCCCTTGCAGCGGATCAACCGATCGCACTCCCATGAAGAGCGTGCGACCGCGAGCGACATAGAAGAAGTCGGAGATCAGCGGATGCTTTCCCTCCTTCGCTATCGGATCATTGGTGTTCGGGTCTTTCAGGTCGATGTCCCAATAAGGTCGCGCGGCCTCTTCGATGCGTCGGCCCATCGCTTCCATGTGTTCGAGGTTGTAACCCGGTGGCGGAATCAAGATGCCGATGACGAGGTTACGGTTTCCGTTTGGTAGGTATTCGACCTTGGGCATCAAGACGTAACTGATGCCAACCGGTATCGCGATCAAGATCGCTAGCATCACGAGCCGTGCAAGGACGCTTTTCAACAGCATCGCATTGAAACCGACAACGAGTTTAACAAACCAACTTCCGAAAGCATCGACGAGCGGTAGCAGTCCAAAGAGCGTTCGAAAGGCTCCTGGTTTCGCCCCACTGTTCGTCGGCATTTTTTCGTCGTCTTCACCTCGCCCCCCACCAATCAGGCGAGCGGCCGCGGTTGGAATCACCACCAGGGCCACGAGCAACGACAGTGCGAGCGAACAGCTCACAGCCAGTGCGAGATCGCGGAAAAGTTGGCCGACTTGATCCTGCACGAAGAGCACGGGGACGAACACCGCCAAGTTGGCCAGCGTCGAAGCCACGATCGCGCCCCAGACTTCTTTGGTTCCTTTGACCGTCGCATCGAGAACGCTGTCTCCTTCGTGGCGATGTCGAAAGATGCTTTCCAACACGACGATGAAGTTGTCGACCAACATGCCGACAGCGAACGAGATGCCCGCGAGCGTGAGCACGTTGAGCGTTCGACCGAGCAGGCCGAGCATCAAGAACATCCCGATAACGCTGGTCCCGATCGCCAACAACACGACGAGCGACGACTTGAGGCTTCGCAGAAAGACGAGCAGAACAATCAGGGTCAGAACCGTACCTTGCAGAATGTCTTCATCGACGACTTTGATCGCCGAGTAGATGTATTCGGTTTCGTCGTAAACTTGGGTGAGCTCCAGCCCCTTTTGGCTCAAGATCGTTTCGTTGAGTTTTTGGACGGTCTCGCGCAAGCCCTTCATGACTTCGAGAACGTTGGCCCCTGTTTCTCGCTGGGCGTTGATCGCGATGACCGACGTGCCGTAACGATGCACGAGGCCGTCCGGCTTCTTGTATCCGAGTCGAACCTCAGCCACGTCTCGCACGTAGACCGGAGCGTTGTCGCGGCTGGCGAGGATCACGTTGGCAACTTGCTCTTCGGTTTTGAATTGGCCAAGGGTGCGAATGACATATCGTCGTTTCCCTTCCCAGAAGTCACCGCCGGATGTGTCCTTGTTCTCTCGTCGTAATGCTTCGCGAACGTCGTTGATGGTGAGTTGCCGGGCCGCGAGCAAATGCGGATCAACGATGACGTGCAACTCTTCTTCCCGACCACCGACGACGTTTGCGTTCGAGACGCCTTCGACACGTTCGAGTCGCGTTTCGATGAAGTCTTCGCTGAACCGGCGCAGCGTCGTGACGTCCATGTTCTCGGGCAAGAGGTAACGAACTTCGGGATGTTGTTCGGCGAGCGTTCGCATCCGATAGATCGCGAGCCCCGGGTTGTGGGCTGTTTTGACTCGCTCTAGATCAGTCTTGAGTTCCGGAAACTTAGTCGCAGCCTCGTCGAGCTTTTCCTTTGACGGCGTCTTCGGCGTCAGAATGAACCACGCGATAAATCGGTCGGCTGCGTTCGATGTCGCGACGATCGGCTCGTCGGCGTTTTCGGGGTATTCGCGGACTTGTTGCAGACGAGTGCTGACGTTGAGGAGCGCTTCGCTGATCGAAGTGCCGATCGCAAACTCCAAAGTGATCTGCCCGCGCGAGTCCATGCTTTCGGAAGTCATCTTCTGCAAGCCTTCGACGCTTTGCAGTTGCTCTTCCTGTTCTTGGACGATTTCGCTTTCAACTTCCTGCGGACTCGCCCCCGGCCATGTTGTCGAAACCGAGATCGTCGGAATCTCCACTTCCGGCGTGAGCTGCATCGGCATCCGATTCAACGAGATTGCTCCGAACAGCGTGACGAGAATCACGCCAACGGAAACCTTCACCGGATTACGGACGAACCATTCGATGAGATTCATAGGGCATAAAACCTGGAGTGCTGCGGCTCGACGCAGCCCTCCATTCGTATGGAATGGCCGCGTTGAAATACCGAAAAATGTTCGTCAGTCGGATCGTTTTTCAGCCGACGTCTTTTGAGTCATGAGGATCGCTATTTCAATTGATCTAAGGGCTGCGTCGAGCCGCAGCACTCCAGGG
>CAIJTL010000913.1 GCA_903823545.1 uncultured Planctomycetaceae bacterium | reverse complement strand
TGTTGACGATGCCGATTCCGAAAGCGGTTTCCGGCCAATGGGCTTCGCCCGATGCTCGTCGCGGCTTGCACTCCAGTTTGGTTCGACTCGAACCAGCGATCCAAAAGCCGCAACTCTTCCGCTTCCTGGATCTCAACGCGCCGCATGGCAACCACTACTACCGAGTCCGTCTGAAGTACCGCGCCCCTGGCATCACGCCGGAAACCGTGCAAACAACCGGTTGGTTCCTCTCGATGGACGAAGCAAAGATTGATTTCGACGCGCTCGATCAAAGCAAGCTGCCGGAGAACACACCCGTAATCGAACTCAGATCAAAGCGACCCGCGAATCCCGCTTTAAAGCAGACCGAGTAGTGGTTGAACGAACTGAGATTACGGTGTCGTAGATCGGGTCTCCAGACCCGAACGAACGGACCTTGAGAGCCGTTCTCGCCAGCTATTTCAAGTTGCTCGACCAGTCGTTTGACGCGAGCGACTCGCGATGGACATGAACATTGATTCGATCACCGTACCAGCAAGAAGTCGCGGCTGTTGAGTAGGCTCCACATCAAATCTTGGGTGGCGTCAGCGCGTTGTTGATCGCCGTAGGTCGCGAAGTGCTTTTTGGCGAGTTCGATTTCCTTGGCGGTCGGACGTCGGGCGAGAGACCAGAGGTAGAGATCCTCGATCAATTGGTCTTCGGGGAGAGGTGGGTTCTGTTTCAGCAGTTGAGCAACTCGCCCGTTGGGGTCAGTGACTCTGCGGAGGATTGATTGGCCGTTGATGAGGTGCAACGCCTGGAGCATGTTGCTGTCGCCATCACGCTCGCATTCGCAGGCTTCGGCTCGCTGAGGTTTTCCGAAGAGGGCCAGAAAGTCGCTGTTGATTTCAGCATCAGGAAGTTGAGCGGCGGAGAATCCAGCCGGTGCGCCTCCGAAGTTTTCTCGCACGCCGGTCGCTTGGACGAGCGAATCAAGCAGTGCTTCGGCGGAGACTCGTCGCGGGATCGAGTGCGAGAAGTTTTGTGTGTCGTGCCGGTTGCTGTCATTTGCCACGCTACTGCGTTGGTAGGTCTGCGACGTGACAATACGACGCATCAAGTGCCGCACGTCGAAGCGATGTTCGATGAAATCCTTTGTCAGCGCGTCGAGCAGTTCTGGATTGATCGGCGGGTTGGTCGTTCGGAGGTCATCAACCGGGTCAATGATGCCACGGGAGAAGAAGTAGCTCCAAAAGCGATTGGCGAGGCTGCGGCCAAACATTGGGTTATCGGATGCCGTCAGCCAAGTCGCGAATTGAACTCGACGGTCACTTCCCGTGGAAACCGGCGGTTGGATGCCGCCGAGGAATCGTGGTGGCTGCGCTTGTCCTGATCGTGGATTGGTCGCGAAGCCAGCGGCCAGTTGCAGGCTGACGGAACGAGCGTTGGGAATGCCGACCATGCGTGGATCGTTCTTCGGTGCGACTTGATTAAAGAAGCTCGCGAGTCCGTAGTAATCCTCTTGAGTCCAGTTTTCCATTGGGTGGGTGTGACAACGAGCACACAACATGCGGACGCCGCAGAAGACTTCGGCGACTCGTTCGAGTGTGTCGTTTGTGTCTTTGCTGATGAGGTAATACGCACCGGCTGGATTGTCGGCGGCTCCTCCTTTGCTGGTGAGGAGTTGCCGCGTCATTTCGTCGAGCGGCATGTTTGAAGCGACCGCACCCCGAATCCATTCGCGAAAGCCGTACATCGCCGGTTCGTTCAATCGAACTCGCGAGTTCTGCAACAGATCTCCCCACTTCAGCGACCAATGATCGACGAACTCCGGTCGTGCGAAGAGCGCATCGATTGCTTTCGTCCGTTTGGCAGGATCGGCATCAGCCAGGAATTTACGAACCTCTTCGGCGGTCGGCTGCAAACCGATCAAATCG
Organism: uncultured Planctomycetaceae bacterium; assembly: GCA_903823545.1. Lineage (GTDB taxonomy): Bacteria > Planctomycetota > Planctomycetia > Planctomycetales > Planctomycetaceae > SXKJ01. Next base: position 1,971 of record CAIJTL010000913.1, on the reverse strand, counting down.
ATCGACACGCGACGGAGGAACTCATCGTCGCTCGATAACTCTGACGGAGTCACCTTGAGGTCGTTGAGCTTCGCGACGACGTGTTGGTCGATGAAGTGTTCGGTGGGGACAGGAGTTGGTTTGAAATCAGGTTTTCGATTGAGCACGATCAACCGCGCGGCAGCAAACTTCCGCTCGAAGCGGGCAACGACTGCGGACTCACCGAGACCCTGAGCGGTGACATGACCGACATCGGTTACTTCAGCGACTCCATCTGTGTTGACGTTGAAGATCGCCAGCTTCGTGACATCTCGCGTGGTGCCGTCGGTGTAGTGCGCGATCAACTGCAAGCGATGCGATTGACCCGGCTCAATGACAAAGCGTTCTGGGAAGATCCGGACGAAATCGATTTCCGCCTTTTCCTCGAAGTCGCTCTTCGCTCCTTGCTCAATCCATGTTTGCAAAATCTTCTGCGACAGCGATCCTTTTGACAGCCGAATGCCACCACGATGCGGCACATCGCCGAGCGGTTTTGACAGCAACAAGCTTTCGCTCGGCTTCACCAAGTTGACTCGTCGACCAAACTGATCACCGAACACCGCTTGATAATCCTGAACCGCCTCACCCCCGCGCAACGACAACTTGAAGCCGTTCTTGCCGAGCGAATATCCATGACAGGCTCCCATGTTGCAGCCTCCCTTGGACAGCACCGGCATCACTTCGTGCCGAAAGCTGTAAGGTCGCTCGACCGTCGGCAACTCAACTACGACCGGTACTTGCACCGTCTGCCCCGCAGCCTGCACGGTGATCTGAGTCTGCCCCGACTTCAGCGGCTTCACCCAACCGTTTTCGATTGTTGCTATCGTCGGATCGGCACTGGTCAATGTTGCTTGCTTCGAGAGATCGACCGCAAACCCGTCAGCCGTTCGACCGCTGATTGTCAGCGAATGTTCGTGGCGATGATGAATCAGCTTTAGCGCAGACGGGGCCGCTTGGATGTAGCCAGAGATTGGCAGTTGTTCCGCCTGAATTGAAACTGATGAGGCAACAATAACGAGGGTTACGCAGAGTCCAACCAGCTTTCGGATGACCATCAAAAACCTCACTTCAATTTGTGGGCTTCAAGGGAGCAGATTCGATTTCGCATCCTAACAGTTGACTCATGCCAGTCCGTAGCGCGAAAACAAAAAAGTTTTCACCAGCCTGCGTCAAATCTATTCTTGGAGGGCCTTCATTTTCGTGACTTTGTAGACCTCACCATTTTTGTCATAGGTGGTCCAGTCGCCTACTTGGACGCCGTTGTCAAAGGAGCCAGATCGCATCTTGGTGCCATCTTTTCGGAACCATTCCCAATAGCCAGTCATTGTTCCATCCAGTGATTGGCCTTTGGCCCAGACGCTGCCGTCTTTGTGATTGAGAATGACGGGTTCTGCTTTGGGTTTCTTTTTTGCCATTTGGGTTCATCGTTTTCTGCGAATCGCCTTCGCAACAAGGTCTAGTATTGCTGACACTAACCAGTCTGTTTCCTCAGTGATTGCAACGAGAGAGGTGCTCGCTGGCTTTACCGCCGCTTGCGAAGATATCTTCACGATGCGGTTCGTGCGTGCGGATCGCAACGGACGGTTGCTCGAAATGCTTGGTTCAGCGAACTCGATCATTTGTACCAAACAGAAGCAACCAGTGAAAAACAACTGGGAATGGGAGACTGTGATGCGTCGAATGCTCGCGTTGTTTGGTTGGAGTGCGATTCTGTCGTTGTTGGTGCTCGCGTCTGCTCGCAGCGTATCGGCTGCCGAGTTGACTGATGCAGAGAAAAAGGATGGATTCGTCAGCCTGTTCAATGGCAAAGACCTGACTGGTTGGGTCGGTGCGACGACCGGTTATGTTGCCGAGGAAGGGAACCTGGTTTGCCTCAAAGAAAAGGGAGGCAATCTCTACACGAAGGACGAGTACTCGGATTTCATCTTCCGTTTTGAATTTAAGCTCGAACCA
>CAIJTL010000912.1 GCA_903823545.1 uncultured Planctomycetaceae bacterium | reverse complement strand
GCGGGTGTCTGCGGAGCCGTAATCGACGTTCTGCTCCGCCAATTCTGAATTCTGCGGTGCCTGACCCCTGGCTTGAAAAGGTGGTCGCGCGACAAAGGGAGTGACTTGCGTCATTACGCGATGAGGTCTTTCACGACCTTCCCATGCACGTCGGTCAGTCGGAAGTCGCGGCCGCTGTAACGATAGGTGAGGCGTTCGTGGTCCAGGCCCATCAGGTGCAAGATGGTGGCGTGAAGGTCGTGGACGTGGACGGGATTTTCGACCGCCACGTTGCCGAACTGGTCGGTGTTGCCGTAGGCGAGGCCACCTTTCACTCCACCGCCCGCAAGCCACATCGTAAAGCCACGGCTGTGATGGTCGCGGCCTTTTTGTCCTTCGGACCACGGCGTGCGACCGAACTCGCCGCCCCACACAATCAACGTTTCGTCAAAGAGGCCGCGGCTCTTCAGGTCGTTGATCAGCGCGGCGATCGGTTGATCGGTTTGCTTGGCGTGATTTCGGTGATTGAAGATATCGCCATGATCGTCCCAAGGCTGACCGCCGCCGTAGTAGAGCTGAACCATGCGAACGCCTCGTTCGACCAAACGTCGTGCGACGAGACAGCCATCGGCGAATTGGCCGGAGCCGTATGCCTCGCGAGTCGGCTGCGATTCGCGGTTCAGGTCAAACACTTCTTGAGCGGCGAATTGCAGACGAAACGCCATCTCCAGCGATTCGATGCGAGCGTCTAATTGATTGTCCGCCGCGCGAGTCTCGAAGTGTTCGCGATTCAAACTTTGCAACAAGTCCAATTGCCGTCGTTGCATTGCGGGAGGCAAGTACGAATTGTGAGCGTGTTGAATGACGCTCTGCGGATTTAGATTGCTGTTGTTGATGTGACAGCCTTGGTAGATGCCGGGGAGAAAGCTGTTGCCCCATAATTGCGGCCCGACAACCGGCTTGCCCGGACAGAGCACGACGTAACCGGGGAGGTTTTGATTCTCGGTCCCCAAGCCATACGAGAGCCACGATCCTAAGCTCGGTCGCGTCGGCTGCGAGTTCCCCGAGTTCATGATCAACAAGCCTGGCTCATGATTCGGGATGTTCGTGTGCATGGACTTGATCACGCAGATGTCGTCAATGACTCCCGCGACGTTGGGAAACAGTTCGCTGACATCGACGCCGTTCTCACCGTACTTGCGGAACTTGAACGGCGACGGAAACAACTTGCCGACGGTTCGCTGATAATCCTTGGCCAACTCTTCCGGCTTCTGTCCGGCGTATTGTTCGAGCGCCGGTTTGGGATCGAACGTATCGACGTGCGACGGGCCGCCGTTCATAAACAAGAAGATGACATGCTTCGCTCGCGGCGCGAAATGCGGAGCCTTCGGAGCCAGTGGACTGATTGCTTCTGAGGCCGCCAACGCATTGTTGACCAGCCCACCATCCGACATCACCCCCGCCAACCCCAGCAGCCCAAAGCCGCCTCCCATGGAGGCCAAAATCTGTCGGCGAGAAATTTCGTTTCGTTCAAACATGGAATGGCTCCATTCAGAAGGTGGGATGCACGATGGCGGAACGACTTTTTAAGACGATATCGGCCAATGGACAACACCGTCCGGGTCGGTTGACCGAGATTCTGCCGAATTCAATGACGGATCGCGGCGTCAGACTTGGTAGCATCGTTGCCACCCGGAGTCTGAATTTAAGAAGTTGCACAGTTCAATTTGATTGACCGTTTCTCTGTGCTCTTCGTTCCTCTGCGGTGCAAGAAAAAATGCCATTTGCACCGCAGAGGAACGAAGAGCGAGGAGGACAGGGCGGCCAACGAGAATAAGAAACAACCTGGGTTTGTAGTCGAATTTAAGTCGTGTGACGGTTGCTCTCAAAACCGCAATTCTCCTTGTGTTCCGAGCACAATAGCGCAACTTCAAAAGTCAGAATCGAACCGTCCTGATGACGTGAAAGGAAAACGATGGCCGCGAATCCTCAATCGAGTGTGGTAACAAACGATCTGAAGAAACGAAGTGGATTCACCTTCGTTAAGGCTCGTATCACTTTTCTTTTTGCAATTGTGACCGTCGGACTCCTCGCATTGTTTTTGACGCCAGTCACCCGATCTGTCAGGCCCGCAGCTCGCCGCAGCCAATGCAAGAACAACCTCAAGCAAATCACGCTGGCGTTGTTCAATTACGAGGCTCACTACCAGTCCCTGCCTCCGGCATACACCGTCGATGCGAATGGCAAACCGCTGCATAGTTGGCGGACATTGATTCTGCCGTATTTGGAGGAAGAGTCGCTCT
>CAIJTL010000911.1 GCA_903823545.1 uncultured Planctomycetaceae bacterium | reverse complement strand
TTCGGAACACTCTCCCCCGTGAAGAACGAAGGTCCGAAACGCCGCGATGAAGGGCTTCCGGAGGGTGAACGACCTCGCGGCGACCGTTCTCCCGGAAATCGGCGCGACTCCGCCCCGCCGGATTCCTCGACCGGTGCGAATCGGCTGTCCGGATTCATCAAAAAAATTGGGATGCGCGGAGGGGTGTTTATCCCACATGGTGGGGGCACTCCAGAATCACGCGCAGCCGGCGGGCCGATTGAAGTTCATATCGGAACCGAGGACATGAAAGACGCTCAGGCCGGTGACGAAGTCGTGATCAAGCTGTCGTCTCGTCGCAGCGACGAAAAGAAATTGTACGGTCGAGTTGTCGAGGTCTTGCAGCGTGCGACAAATTCATTCGTCGGGACGTATGACGAATTCGAGGATCAGGGTTACGTAAAAATCGACGGTCGCAACTTCACTGATCCGATCTGGGTCGGCGATCCCGGTGCGAAGGGAGCGGCTCCCGGCGACAAGGTCGTGATCGAGATGTTGCGTTTCCCGACGCATGCTCACGGCGGCGAAGGAGTCCTGACGCAGGTCCTCGGCGCGAAAGGGGAGCCGGGTGTCGATCTGCAAATGATTCTTCACGAGTACGCGCTTCCGGATGAGTTTCCGCTCGAAGTCTTGCACGAAGCGACGAAGCAAGCCGAACGCTTTGATGAGTCTGATCTGCGCGGTCGGCTCGATCTGACGCAGGAGACGATCGTCACGATCGATCCGCATGACGCTCGTGATTTTGATGATGCGATCTCGCTGACAAAGAACGAAGCGGGACATTGGGTGCTCGGAGTTCATATCGCTGACGTGGCTCACTTTGTTCAAGCGGGTAGCCAATTGGATCGCGAGGCAAAGCGTCGCGGCACGAGCGTCTATTTGCCGACTCGTGTGTTACCGATGCTTCCGGAAGTCATCTCGAATGGACTCGCGAGTCTTCAACAAGGCCGCGTTCGCTACACGAACACCGCTTTCATCGAATTCACCCCCGACGGCATTCCAGTTCACACCGAGTTCGCAAAGTCTGCCATAAAAGTCGTGCAGCGATTCGCGTATGAAGAGGTCATGCCGATTGTTGAGAATTCCGCAGAGCCTGACCCTCGTCCCAAAAAAGTGACCGCGAAAGTTCGCAAGCTCCTCTGCGACATGCACGAACTCGCCATGACGCTGCGTCGCCGACGCTTTGAACACGGTTCGCTCGATCTGAACATCCCGGAAGTCAAACTCGACTTCGACAAAGATGGCCGCGTCATCGGCGCTCATGAAGCCAATCATGACGAGAGCCATCAGATGATCGAGGAGTTCATGCTCGCCGCGAACATCGCTGTCGCCACCAAGTTGAACGACATGGAAACCCCGTTCCTGCGTCGAGTTCATGCCGAGCCGGATTCGCTCAAGTTGCAAAGCTTCGCGAAGTTTATCACGACGTTGGGCTTTGAACTCGACGTCCAACAGGCGCCACAAAAAGGAAAAGCGAAGTCAAAAGACAGGTCTCCGCGATCCCGTTCGAGACCCTCTGCTTACGACAGCCCGGTGATCATCTCGAAAGCCGCGTTGCAGGCGTTGCTCAAACAAGTCCGTGGCACTCCCGCCGAACGAGCGATCAATTTCGCGTTGCTGCGCAGCATGAAGCAGGCGTCGTATTCCGGAGTTCCGATCGGCCATTACGCGCTGTCGGTTAGCGAGTATTGCCACTTCACGAGTCCGATTCGTCGCTACCCCGATCTCACGATTCATCGACTGTTTGATGAATTCACCGCCAAAGGATCAGCTCGCGGCATGGGCGAAGCGGAACTCGAAATCCTCGGCACGCACTGCTCAGACACAGAACGCCGAGCGGCTCAAGCCGAACGCGAATTGACAAAGCTCAAACTGCTTGCGTTCATGGCGGGCAAAGTGGGTGAGGAATTCGATGCGATCGTCACCGGCGTCGAACGCTTCGGGATGTTCTGCCAAGGACTTGAAATGCCGGTCGATGGCTTCGTCCACGTCAGTGCGATCTCGGAAAACGATTATTTCAACTACGACCCCGACAGCCTCAGCCTCGTCGGCCGTTCCAGCGGCAGACAATTCCGCCTCGGCGACCGAGTCCGCGTCCAAATCGCTCACGTGAACGAACAACGCCGCGAGTTAGACTTCCGAGTGATCCTCGACAAGCCAGCAAGCCGCAGCACTCGCCGTCCACAAGTGCCCACCCCGGAACCACGGCAACGAACCTCAAGACGACCCAAGAGCCAGAGCTCTCCACGAAAGCCCAAGCGTCGATGAGAGGTGCTGGAACTGAGTCGCTGCACGGCCAGCG
>CAIJTL010000910.1 GCA_903823545.1 uncultured Planctomycetaceae bacterium | reverse complement strand
GTTCCCATTTTGACTGAGGTGCATCGTGCTGGCTTTTTTGAAACGACACTGTGTTTCCGTAAAACGACACAGCGTCTCGTTGAACCGAAACAGCGTTACGCTTTTGTGTCTCGCAGCACTGTCTGTTACGGGAATGAGTGCGTCCGAATTGCTCGGCTTTGGACCTCGCACTAGCGACGCGGTGCGGCGACCGTCGGCGTCATCGGGACAAGGTTCGGTCAAGAGTCCTGACCCCAAATGGAATTCAAAGACCGATAAGCCAGCGTCGAAGACGACGGTCAAAGAGCAGGCCGAGGAGCAAAACGATCCCTCTCTTCCATCGCTTGGTGGAATCGAGCTGAAGACGAGCCGAGTTTATGTCTTCGTTGGCAAAACCGGTTTAGGTCACGAGCACGCCATCATCGGAATGCTGAAGTCAGGAGAACTGCACATTGGCCGCGAGAAAGATGCGGGCAAACTGGAATTTGACATGCGTTCGTTCATCGCCGACACGCCACAAGCGCGGCAGTACGTTGGGCTCAAAGGAGAGACCGATCGCGCGACGCAGCAAAAGGTCAACAACAACATGCTTGGCCCCGATGTGCTCAATGTTGGCTCGTTTCCGACGGCGACGTTCGAAGTCACGTCAATCAAGAAGCAACGCGAACTCAAAGACGGCACGGTGGAGTACCTGCTCGAAGGAGATTTCACGCTGCGAGGTGTCGCTCGGAAGATTCGATTCACGGCGACCGACGAACCGAAAAAGGGCTGGCATCACTTGCGAGGCCGCTTTCCAATTCGGCAGTCCGACTTCGGGATCACGCCATTTTCGACCGCACTCGGAACGATCGGCGTTGCAAACGAATTGACGATCTTTGGTGACTTGTGGGTTCGTCCGGAACAGCCCTTGGCTGAAAAGCCCGAGGAACCCGCTCGATGATTTCTGTTCCCGACGTCCGCTCCCGCGACATCCGGTTTCATTACGACCTGACGACCGCGTTCTATCGACTGCTCTGGGGACAGCACATCCATCACGGGCTTTGGGAGCCCGATCATGGTCTCGTGACTGGTGATTCTCCGCTGGCGGCGCAAATCCATCTCGTCAACACATTGGCTCGCAAAGCTTCGATCGGCAAAGGCCACCGAGTGCTCGATGTCGGCTGCGGTATGGGTGGTTCGTCGATTCATTTGGCGCGCGAACTCGGCTGCGATGTTACCGGAGTCACGCTCGGCACCGCCCAAAAACAGTTTCAGCGGCTATGGAAGATGTGATCTGAACTCGATGGTCGGCCAATTCGCATGCAATCAACACGCAATAACGACTTTGCTTGCAATCTGTTGCCGGATGTCTCTTCGAATTCGCAACTAAAACGCTCATCTTGATGACGCCTTGATTCTTACTCGCGTGTCTAAAATGTCCAAACGCGTCTATGCCCGGATCGTTGTGGTGGTACTTGTTGCTCGCTACTCGGGTCGCGTTCCCTCACCGTTGGTTGTTGATGCCGAGCACTCGAACGAAGTGACCCCACAGTCTGCGTTTCGCTGTGGGCTTGCGTTGCTCGGCCCCAGCCACTCAAACCGAAATTCAAGAAGCGACGAGGCGCATCGCCGGTAACAAAGATCGAAACAAGACTCACACCGAACATCGGTCCGACCTACGAGATCTACTCCAACAGTGCAGCTTCGATCGTCAGGCCAGGACCGAACGCCAGAGCCACACATGGGCCGACGGCTGCTTCGCGGTTCAGTCGATCGAGAATGAACAGGATGGTCGGCGACGACATGTTGCCGTACTCAGCGAGGATTGCTTCGCTGGTGGCCCATTGTTCGCGACTTAGGCCGAGCGCTTCGCCCGCTGCCGTCAAGATGCGTGGACCGCCCGGATGAAAGGCCCACGAGCGAATGTCATCCAGCGACAGTCCACGTGAACCAAGCCAATCCGTGAGCCACGGTCGCAAATGTTGTTTAATAATCTCTGGCACGCGAGCGGAGAGATTCATCTCGAACCCATGATCACGAATCCGCCAACCCATATCGTCGAGCGTATTTGGCAACACCACCGAACCGGACGCCGCGAGTTGCCACGCAACCGTCACCTGATCTGCTGGACCGGCAGAAGGTCTCGTCACTCTTTCGGACGAGTTCGTCAACACCACTGCTGCGGCTCCGTCTGCAAACAATGAGTTCGAGACGACACGATCCGGCGACCAGCCGTATTGATGATGCAAGCTGCACAATTCAACGCAGCACAACAGAACCTTCGATTTGGGATCAGCTTTGAGGAACGCATCGGCAACTCTCAGTCCGTTGAGCGCCCCGTGACAGCCCATGAATCCGATATGCGTTCTTGCAACGCTGGGCGACAATCCCACCGCTTGCAGAAGTTCGATATCAAAACCCGGCGCATGAAAACCGCTGCAACTGACCGTCACCAGATGAGTGATTTCCGTCGCCGCGACTTGCGATGCCGATAACGCTTGAGTTGTCGCGTTCGAGGCCAACACACTGGCGTGTTGTTCGTAACGCCGCATTCGTTCGGACGTTGTCGGGCCATGTGGCTGCTGATCCGTCGGAAGCTGATACAGCGATTGTTGAATGCGGCCGCTGTCGTCGATTGATTCCAGCACCACGCTGTGTCGTCGTTGTACTCCCGCTCGACGATACAACGCACTCAGCACGCGAGCCTGCTCTTCAGACTCCGAATTAAACGGCTGCACGAACTCCGCCGCGTCCGCTTGCGAGATCGAATGCTCCGGCAAGGCCATGCCAAATCCCAGGAGACAACTCGCCATTTTATTTCCCGCCGTTCGACATCGTTAACAACGATTAGGTGAGCCGGGTGGCGTCAGCCCCCGGACAAT
>CAIJTL010000909.1 GCA_903823545.1 uncultured Planctomycetaceae bacterium | reverse complement strand
CTTACTATGTTTTTCAATCCGAAGTACCTCATCTTCATCTCACCCGCATTGATCCTCATGCTTTGGGCTCAATGGCGAGTGAAAGCCGCCTACCATCGTGGCCTCCAAGTTCCGGCCCCGCTCAGCGGAGCCGCAGCCGCTCGATACATTCTAGACTGCGCGAATTGCCAAGACGTCGGAATCGAGGTGGCTCATGGTTGGCTCTCCGACCATTACGATCCCAGCTCTCGCGTGCTCAGGCTCAGCGAGGAGATTTACGAAAGCCATTCAGCCACTGCGGTCGGAATCGCGGCTCACGAAGCAGGACACGCATTGCAACATGCCGATCAATACGCGCCACTGATGGTCCGAAATGCCGCCGTTCCCGCCGCCCAATTTGGCCCCACGGCCGCATCAATCCTTTTCATTCTCGGATTGGTCATGGGCAGCCCGGCACTGATCATCCTGGGAATTCTGTCTTTCTCAATGATCGTGCTTTTTCAGATCATCAATCTCCCTGTTGAGTTCGACGCCAGCAACCGCGCGAAGCGACTCCTTGGCCAACTCAATCTCGTCGATGGCGACGGGGCGATTGCTGTTCGGGATGTGCTCAATGCAGCGGGATGGACTTACGTCGCCGCCACATTGCAGTCTGTTTTGACTCTCGTTTACTACATCGTCCAGTTTAGTGGTGCGCTGAATCACCGAGATAACCGAAGCTGACGAGCCAGTCAGATCCCTCGGAATCTAAGTAACTACAGCACTTGCTCCAACACTTCCGAATCGACGTAAATCGGCAAGTGCGGCTCGAAATGCACGGCGAGCGCGACAGCGTCGCTGGGACGGCTGTCGATTTCGATGAGATCACCGTTTTGAAGAATGCGAAGCTTCGCGTAATAGGTATGTTCGCGAAGTTCGTTGATGACAACGTCTTGAGCCTCACCACCGAGAGCCTCAACGGTCGCTTTTAGAAGATCATGCGTCAGCGGACGCTGCGGGTATTCTTTCTTAATCCGGCGATCAATGCTGGTCGCTTCAAAGAGGCCGATCAGGATCGGAAACATTCGCTCGCCATCGACTTCACGCAGATAAATGACCTGCTGGTCATTCAATTCGCTGATGATGATTCGAGCCAATTCCATTTGCACAAGCACGGGACACCTCGTTGATTGATCGTCTCGGCGGATTGCCGATCAAGGCGTTGATTGTAGGTGCCAAAGCCTTATGGCGGAACTTGGTCGGTCTCCGGACTTCTCGAAACAAACAATAGTTGCACTCTACTGATTTCAGGCTCCTCGTCACGATCTGTGGCGCACGCGGCTCGCGTGCCTCAAGTAAACGGCTGCAGATAGCAACCGTCAGCGTCGAATTTCAAACTTCAAAAACTGCTCTTCTCTTGGCATGCTCGCAACATTCCGTTGGCGAATATTTCCGAGAAAGGCGGCTTCAATGTCTGCCAGAAATTGGTTGATGATTTCAGGCTCCGCGTCAACCACTAGCTCGACTGATCCATCGGGCAAATTCTTTACGTAACCAACAACTGGATGCCGCTTCGCGATCGACGACGTGGTGTAACGAAAGCCGACACCTTGGACGCGACCGAAAAAGACAACTCGCTGTTGAATCGATG
>CAIJTL010000908.1 GCA_903823545.1 uncultured Planctomycetaceae bacterium | reverse complement strand
GTTAGGCTGCACGCTGCTCAATAAGACTGTTATGCCATGCTTGAGAATTACGCCCGATCGCTGATTCACGAATGGCTGACAGGGCAACGCGCAGCACTCAGCGAACTTGGGTCGCACGCTGATCAGGACGTGTACCACTACTTCGCGTGCGAAGGAAGACCTGAGCAACTGTTTGAACTGTTGCGAACACCTGAAATTCTGTTTGAACGAGCCTTTATAATTGCAAGCGCGATTTGCGATAGAATCGACTGGTTGCTAGATGTAGATGATCTTCCCGACGAGGTCCGCGACGAAGATGATCGGAAGAATCAACTCAAGATACTGGTAACGTTTGTTCGCGATCACGGCACTGAGTTCGATGCTTATGATGAATACGGGTGCCTCGCGGCTTACACAACCACAGTGATACCGTTAACGAGAAAAATGGCATAACAATGGGATCAACGGGAGGGCTCGGCGCAGTCCGGCGTGAACGCCACGCCCTCTCCTCGCCCCCCGTTATCCCAGTCGTTCGGCGGTAGAGGGTTCTTGAGTGGATGAGCACGGCTGGCTTACCTCGGATGACCCGGCGGCGATGCTCCGTTCGCTCAACGCTCGACTGCGGGCTGCCCAGCGGCGAGGCGAGTCGCCAGACTTCGAGTGCCTCCGCCGGTTCGCGTGCGCCTGTTGCCGACGCTTGTGGCCGTTGCTTGACGACGACCATCGGCAGTCGGTCGAGATGATCGAGGCTTATACCCGCACGCTAACGCCGGGCGGCCTGCGAGAGGCCCGCCGGAAGCGGTGGGCGGCCGGCAACCGAGCTAGCAACGAGGTTAGCCGCATCGATAACGAAACCCCCAACGACCGTCCGGCACGCCTACTCGCATGGGCCCGCAATATTGCGTCCAGCGCGGTCTGGAAGGCGGCCGACAAGAGCCCTGCGAGGGCGGCCACCTGTCACGCCTCAGCCGCCCAAGCGGTTCACAGCGTCAGACTGGCGGAGGGCGAGGTCGTCGTTGGCCTCGATCCTGGCTTCATCGGCTACCGGCTCCCAGTCGGCGGCGAACTGGCAGCCCAAGCCGCGTTGCTGCGGGGGATCGTCGGTAATCCGTTTGTCGCTGTGCCCGTTGCGGGGATCGCAGACGCCTAACATCTCTATGGCCCCACTCTGTCAACAGAGCGCACCGCGAACGCGGTGAGGGAATTTGAGAAATTTTAAGCCTCACGAGTTTGGGTGACAGATCACTGAGTTGGTTTTGGGTGCGTGTCGCGTACGGGGTGGCTTCTGCAAGCGGTGTCATTGCACAGCGGATTGTCCCGGTGCGACGCACCAAACATCTATTGAGGGTTCGGCCGAAGTGATCTCGTTCGACTTCTCGTCCACCGCCACTTGGCACAGCGTGATGCCATTGGCGGTGACCACGCGCTGACCAAAGGCAGCATGTTCTTCGCCGCGGCGCGATCGAACAACCGTCGCAGCGACTTACCGTCGATGGCGATGTGCCGCTCTTCCCGCGAATCCCCCGCCTCGTCGCGAACGCTCCGCAGCCAGCCCAGCAAACACTCCTGCAACGCTTCTGGCTTGAGCAATGCCAGCACACGATTGAACGTGTCGTGCG
>CAIJTL010000907.1 GCA_903823545.1 uncultured Planctomycetaceae bacterium | reverse complement strand
GAGTCAATTCTTTGGAGGGGCTTCCGATAGATCCTCACTTCAGAACACAAACCGCCGATCGTCAACCCCCGGACCTCGCCCTGCTCCAAACACTTCAGTTTTGAGCGTGCCATTAAGATCTGTCCTGGAGGCACGAACCAAACCGGGACTGGCTCCCGCAGCGGACCCGAGTCACTGAGAAACGCGACCGTAAAGGGTGTCCCGTTGTTGTTGGTGCCTCGAAATCAACAGTCCGCGGGGCGGCCCGAGCGCTACTGGAAGCGGAAAAGAATGTTCGGGAGCCATCCATTGGACGCGGTTTTCTGCGGAACAACATCGGGTCCCTGGATTTATGAAGAATTATGGCCGACCTCTCAATGCGGCTTCGATTGGACCTTTAGCGGCGACGACCGCAAGTTGTGCATGGGTGGTGTGGACGAGTTGCAACAAAGAAAACTGCGTGGCAGCACGGGACATTCCATCAAGCTTGCGTTCGTGACGAGTGACATTCCGTTAACTCAGCGGCTGCCGCAGAAAGATTGCAGCCCATGGTCAACATGAGTGCTCGACGACGCGGCTGGCTTTGGTCAATTTTGGATACTGTTATGAGGAGACCTCTCTGCGTGGCAACGACTCATTCTCTGACTTGTTTGCAATGGCTGGCTCGCTGTCGCCGTCATCTTTGTTCTGGTTCACTGCGACGACGCGTCGCAAGGTCGAACCAATCGTCCGCCGAATCGCTCGAGTTTCGCAGCCTGCTGACGACATTCACGGTCACCAGCCTTGCAGATTCAGGGGCCGGAAGCTTGCGACAGGCCATTCTTGATGCAAACAACACTGCGGGAGACGACGAGATCGTTTTCCAGTCGGGTCTGAACGGAACGATCGCTTTAACCGCCGGGCAAATGACGATCTCCGAGACTGTCGAAATCACTGGTAACGGAGCTGCCAATTCAATCATTGATGCTCAGGGCGATTCTCGAATCTTTGACATTAGTTCCGGTGCTGTTTCTTTAAGTGGTCTGACGCTGCAGAACGGACAGACCGCCGGAAACAATGTCAACTATGCCGACAACACGAATAACGGTGGAGCCATCAAGTCCTTATCGTCGGGAACGTTGACAATCAGTGGTTCCACAATAACGGGAAACGCGACGCTCGGCGGCGGCGCGCATGGTGGTGCGATTTTCTCTGACACCGGGGCGATCATCATCATTGAAAGTGTTCTTTCCGGAAACCGCACGACGGGTGACGGTGCGTATGGTGGAGGTCTCTTTTGTCGAAGCGGTGAAGTCACGATTACGCGGAGCACGTTATCAGGGAATCTAACCGAAGGAGCGTCCTCTGATGGTGGAGCGGTCTTCGTCGCGAACGGCTCAGTCTCGATCAAGCAGAGCACGCTGTCTGCAAACTCAACGACGGACGTGTTCGCTGACGGAGGTGCTGTCTTTGCTCGCAATAACTCGGTCGTTCTGAGCCAAAGCACGGTCTCAGGGAACTCAGTTCAGGGGAATGGGGCACGAGGAGGCGCTGTATTCTCCGGTTATGGAACCGTGACCCTGAGTCAGAGTACGCTTACCCTGAACAGCTCGACGCAGAATGCCGGTGGAGGCATCTTCAGCGACTCTGGTTCCATTTCCATCCGCAACAGCATTGTGGCAGGAAACACCGACAACGGCAGCGCTCCGGATGTGCAGCGGTCAATCAATGTCGGCGACACGTTGAGCGTCGTCAGCAGCCTGATCGGTCGCAACAACGGGACTGCTCTCGCGACAACTGGCGTGATCAATCCGGATGCTAACGGCAATTGGATTGGAGGCGATACGTCGGGAGCCGCCATGAATCCCATGCTGGCCGCGTTGGGAAACAATGGCGGCTCCACGATGACTCATGCTCTGCTTGAGAACAGCCCGGCCTTCAATGCTGGCAGTAGCTCGCTGGCAGTCGGCATTCTTGATAATGATGTGCCTCTTGCGATCGATCAGCGAGGAGTTGGGTTCAGCCG
>CAIJTL010000906.1 GCA_903823545.1 uncultured Planctomycetaceae bacterium | reverse complement strand
CATTCGCGACGTGTCGCTCGCCACGACCTTCGCTGCGAGTCGTCGCCCATCCGTCAGCGACACAATGATTGATGCCGGCTTCGAAATAAAATTGAACGAACTCGAAATCACATACCCATCAGCCGACAGTACAAGCCCGGTCGTCGGCCCATTCCCCACCGCAAATTTCTGAACCTGATCGAGTCCACCCACCGTCTCAATCCGTACCAACGAAGCTGCCGCCTGAGTGGCTGCTTGCTTGAAGGCTTTTTCTTCTTGCTCTTCCAAGTCGCGTGAGATCTGCTCAGACTTCGCGTCACCAAAGCTCAAGAAGAGGGGAATCGATACGCACAACAACCGCAGCCATTTTTGCATTCGACGGTCACTTTCACGCGGATTTTTTACGGAAAATGTGTTCGTAAAATAAATCCGAAGGGGTAGTTGGACGAGCATCGCCGACTTACTCACTTTTCTTCAAGACCGGCATTTCAACAGTGACCAACTCATTGCCACGCCGTACAACAAGCCGCAAGCGGTCGCCTGATTCGAGGCGTCCGACGGCGTCCTGCATCACTCGGCAGGTTTGGATCAGTTCGTCGTTGATAAACAGCACTAAGTCATCCGCTTTCAAGCCCGCTTTCGATGCCGAGCTTCCGGGCTGAACGAAGTCGATAAACGCTGGCGTCCGATCCACGACATCCGGGACGAGTAAGAATCCGAAATCGAGTGGCTTGTAGCGGCGAGGCTTCGATGATGGCTCGTCCTCGTTGGGATCACGTTTGGCCGTGAACTTGCCGCTGACGATTTGCTGGATCGATTCGCGGAGTTCAGTGACCGGGATTGCGTAGTTGACCCAGGTGTTTGATTTTGAATTGCGGAGTTCTTGACCGATCATCCCAAGCAATCGACCGTCACGAGTCGTCAGCACTCCGCCAGCAGCTCCCGAATTATTCGTTACCGCATCGACGATGTAGACTGGGCCGGTATAGGGGCTCTCAAAGGCTCCGCGTCGTGCTTCCAAGTTTGTTCGTGAAGCGATGACGCCATGAATGACTGAAACCGGTTCGTCGCCAGCCGCCACGTTGAACATGTTGCTGAATCCGAGAACGCGTGCCCCCATTTTTGCGACCTGCGCTTCGTTCACTGCGAAGTACGGGAACTCAATTCCTTCAGCGTTATTGAGCTGCAACACAGCCAATGCCAATTGCGGTTCCGCTCCGAGCACTTTCGCCGTGAATCGTCGCCCATCTGCTAACACGACTCCAACGACGTCCGCGTCGAGCACATGACTCCAGACCGTCGCGATGTGCCCTTGTGGTGAGACGAAAAACCCCGTTCCATAAGCGGCCAAGTTTGTCCGCCCACCCGCCCCAAAGATTTTCACAATCTTTGGCTGAGTGAGTCCGATCGTGTCTCGAATGGATTGAGCGTGCGTTGGTGACGAGGCAAGCAACATTGTGAGTAAAACAAAAGCGTGGCCAAGCCAGCGAAGTCTGCTGGTTTGCGACAACAATCGAATGTTCCCACTAACTTGCGCCCCATTTGTGCCAGCTTCAGTCGCCATTATTTACTGGCCTCCTTTTTCGCCACTGCAAAGTCCGCGCGTTCCATTCGCATGGTTGCAAATTCCTTTTCGCCGCTGCGAACTGACCATGTTTGTGGCAGTCGTTTCCCCATCAATTCGGTGAGGCCGGAAAATCGCACGACGCACGCTTCCGCATCTTCGTGCAGTCGAGTATCAAAGCCAGCCAGCGTTCCACCGGACCGACTGAAGTACCAGCGAGTCTCAACTGCCGACAACGTGCAGACGATGACATCCACCAATTCACCTTGCCCGTCAAGCGGCTCGCTTCCAAAGTAATACGAGTCCGTGAATGCGGTCGGGCCTTTCGACAACAGTAGGCGAAGGTGATGAACCCCGACCAGGAACCCACCCGTCCCCGGTGGTTCATCCGCACCGTCGCTGTCTTCCAACTGTTGGAAGAACGCGGCGTCTCGAATTTCGAGTCCGACGCCCTTTGCAGAAATCGTGAGCTCGAATGGATCGCCAGTCGTTGATTGACCGTTCAAACGCCAAGTTCCGGTGGCCGACGCGAAGTCACCAAACGATTTGAGCGATGCCAAAACTCGCTCTTGCTCTCGTTGATTGAACCGATAGTTCGCAAAACCCGCTTTGGGCGCGAACAGATCTTTCCAGCGTTCCGGAATCAGCTCTTTCAATTCGGCATGAGGGTCAGCCTTTGGCGTTTCAGGAAGCTCTGGTTTATCGCCGGGCTTGCCATCTTTGTTTTTGGGCTTCGGTTGTGGACGAGGCTTCTTCGGTGACAGAGTCGGCAGTAGTTCGGACTTCGCATGTAGTCCGCGCAATCGAGCATGAATCTCGCGACGTTCACCGTCATGTCGAAAGACGATCGGAAGCATCCAGTCTTTGGGGTAAATACCGAGAATGTTTTTGAACTGATTGACGCTTCGAATCGGCCGTCCCGCGAAGCTAACCAATTCATCGCCAGATCGAAGCCCACGACGAAAGACGTCGGATGTCTCCAAGATTCCATTGATCGTCACGCTACCGTCGCTTTGAGTCGTCACGGTCGCACCAAGTGTGGCATGATCGACCACGCGGCCAGCTTTCAATTGATCCAGAAAATACTTGATCTGATTGATCGAGATGGCATAGCCAGCCC
This sequence comes from uncultured Planctomycetaceae bacterium, assembly GCA_903823545.1. Taxonomy (GTDB): domain Bacteria; phylum Planctomycetota; class Planctomycetia; order Planctomycetales; family Planctomycetaceae; genus SXKJ01. The sequence goes on along the minus strand of CAIJTL010000906.1, from coordinate 2,177 downwards.
CCGCATTCACTCGCCCCCGTTTTTCAAATGAGCCACGTCCATTAATCCCAATCAGTTCGCCGCCAGCGCTAAACAGGGGGCCGCCTGAATTTCCTGGATTGATCGACGTATCGACCTGAATGCAGTCGGTGTATTCCAACCACGTTCCTGACGGCGGTTGATAACGATGCGTGCCACTGACGATTCCATACGTGACTGTCGGTGCGAAATCCGTCGCCAGGAGGAATGGATTTCCCATCACATAGGTCCAATCACCGATCTCAACCTTGTCGCTATCTCCCATCGTTGCAGTTGGGAAATCATCGCGTCCCAGCAGTTTGATCAGAGCCACATCGCCGGTCGGATCGATTCCGACCAAGACGGCGTCATAGAGCACGCCATCATTCAGGCCGCATTTCATGAATGGCCCCAAGCCATCGATCACGTGAAAGTTCGTCAGAGCAAACCCATCGTTGCTGATGAGCACTCCAGAACCACCACCTGCACCACCTTTCGCGAATACAGCAACGACAGTTGGCGCAACTCGTTCGATGACCTCGACCCGTTTCTGTTCGGCCTCGCGCACAATCGGCTCAGCGGAAACCGCGATGCTTGCCATGCAATACACCATCGCAAGCCCCAAACCAAAACTGACAATCCATCGTCTCATGCTGTCCGCCTCATTCGTGAAGACGTTGATAGGTTATGCCGGGGTGCGAGTTTTTAATTCTGTTGCGCCTAGAGATCACTTCACCAACTTCGCATCGGCCAAATCGAGATGATCGGAGATATCCAAGTTGCCCCCGAAGTCGACGAGCACGTCTAAAGATACAATGCCAGCAACATCCAAGTCGATTGGCTGTGGTGCATCTTTGCCTTTCACGTCCGTTTCAAACAACGTCTTTCCATCACCCTGAATCACCAATCGACAGTCCGCGTAGCCGTTAGACGCAACGAGATGATCGATCCCAATCACCGCTTGCAAACGGCGATATTCTCCGCCGAGCCGGTACTTCAACTGCGTCTTTGAATGGACGCAAAGGCCACGCGGATAAATCTTGTTCCCCAGACGCAATGGGCCACCATCCATGTTGGTATCGCGGCGATATTCCCACGTCGTGTCGAAATACGGAGTGTACTTCACTTCGCGTGGCTCCATTTGCGACAGATATTTCAACTTCCCCTGGCTCAGATCGATCGATTTGATTTGTTCCAATGGAAGCGGCACTTCAACTTTCGAAACAAGACGCGCTTTGAGCCCTCCGTCGGATCCGGTCAAACTCGCCGCCATCACGACGTCGCCATTCGCCAATTCCACTCGAACGGTCGGAGCCTTCGATACCCCTTGTCGAGGAGCAAACAGCAACCCGAAGACCTTCTCACGTTTGATCGAAACCTCTTCGCCGTCGATCAAAAACTTTACCGACTTCTCCGTGAGTTCCACGAAGACGCCGTCGAGAAAATCGAGCACCTCCTCTTTGCGAATCACCAGCAAATCCGACTTTCGATCCTTCTCCGTCAGCTTGATCCATTGATCGTCAACCGAGGTCACCCGATCTGCAAAGCGAATGGTCGCGATATCCAACTGCGGTAAGCTGACGTGGTCCAAAACCGGCGATGCCAGTTCGACCTTCTTGCCAGCAACTTTGATTTGTGAGCCGCTCAACGTCGAACCGTCCCACAGCGAGATCCCAACGGCAGGCTTTTCAAACTTCGCGGCCCCGTCCCGCCGAAACCGAACTTCTAAAACCTCCCCCAACGGCACGGAAGCATCCTGCCCTCCCTGCGACAAACTGACCGAACTCTCCGTCAGTCCCCGCCATTCCCCAATTCGAGGCTCACCCTGCAATGTCGACACTTCGACTTGAGGAGGAGCGAGCAACACGAATAGGCATATTGAAAAAATAAGTGAGGTCATCGTTGTGTTCTTACCTTGTGGGCGATCAGAAACGAGTGAGAGAACAACGTACTCGACTGCGTCATCGAGTTTCCGTTTGAACTTTTGCAGAAATCAATCCAGTACCACTTGTCGGTTGCGAATCGTGGTCCGTCGGACTTGCACTAGCAAGTGAATCCGTTCCGGTTTTCGGAAGGAACCAATCCGCAAGGCCTGTCCGTGAATCGCAATCGCTCGCGCACCTGAGCAAGACCGTTCGTGACTTGCAGGAATTGAGCCTCTCTTTGCGAATGGTTCCGAT
>CAIJTL010000905.1 GCA_903823545.1 uncultured Planctomycetaceae bacterium | reverse complement strand
CAAACTTATCTTCGACGGGCTTCATCGCGGCGGTTAGCTCTGCGACTTTGGCATTCGCTGCCGTGAGCACCGCGACAGCCTCAGTCGCCTTCTTCTCCATCTCAGCGACGGCCACTTTGCCCTTTTCGACTGCGGCTACTTTTTCAACGAGCGTAGCTTTCATCGCAGTCAAACTGGCGGATTGTTTTTCAAGGACCGCTTTGAGCATTTCCGCTGCGGCTGCAAGTTCTTTGTCGGTTGGTGCCTTAGTGGCCGCTTCTGCTCCTTTGGCGTGTGCTTCTTTCAGGGCCGGTATCGCTGCCTCAAGCCCGGCAACAGTGTTGTTGACGGTAGTATGCTCAGCGATGGCTGTCGCCAATGCTTGCTTGGCAGCAGCAACTGCGGCATTCGCATTGTTGACGTTCGTTTGCGACGTTGCTGCTACTTGTTGTGCTGCGGCGACGTCCGACTTCATTTTATTAACTGCGACAAGTGCCTCTTCAGACGCGGAGATCAGCGGTGCGACAAGTGCCTGCTTCTCGCCGAGAACTCGTAGCTTAGTGGCAAAGTCGATTTCTGCCGTCCAGCGAGCGACTTCCTTGTTGGCGTTGGCCAGTTTCGCAGCAGACGCGTCAGCGACCGCTTTAGCGGCAGCAGCCTTTTCGGCCATAGCTTTTTCGACAGCAGTCAAATCCGGGACCATTTTCTTTACCGCATCGAGAGCGACGTTACTGTCGGCGACCAATTTTTCTTGAGCCGCGAGTTGCTCTTTGCCTTTGGTCAACTCGACAACTTTATCGGCGACGACTTTCTTGTTGTTGGTCAACGTTGCCGCTCGGTTGTCGAGAAGCGCCTTGAGTGCAGTCACAGCGGCAGCGACTTCTTTGTCTTCCGCATTCTTTGCAGCAGCCTCGGTTCCCTTCGCGACAGATTCAGTCAGCATTGGAACAACAGGATCAAGTGTGGCAACGATCTTTGCGGCCGCATCGTGAGCCACTTGAGCAGCGGCGATCACCTCTTTGCTCTTCACGGCGGCAGCAGTCGTGTCCGTGACGACTTTAGTCAGCTCGGCCATTTTTGTATTCGAAGTGTTTAGGTCCGCTTTGGCCTTATCAGCAGCCGCCTGGGTCGCTGTGTAACCGTCGGTGGCGGCTTTAGCCTCTGCTGTTGTTGCTTGCACTGCAGCAGTCGCTGCTGCAAGTCGCTCTTCAAGTGTTGGCGGATTAGGAGACAGGTCACCAATTCTTGCACCATCGACGGCGTTCCAAACACGAATCGCTCCGGTCCAGTCAGCTCCGATGACTCGGTTTGTCTCATTACAAATTGCGCAAGCAAGTGCGAGATCGCCCATTGCTTCAAATGTTCGCACGGCGGTTCCGTTTTGGTCCCACATCTTCACGACTCGATCTCGCCCTGCCGAAATAATTCGACCATCACGAGCGAAATCGACAGACGCCGCACCAACTCCATGCGCTCCCCAGCCTTTCACGTTGCCGCCGTTTTCCATCTCCCACAAGCGGACTGTGGTGTCTTCGCTACTCGAAGCGAGAATGTTGGAATCGAGTCGCCAAGAGAAGCCGGTGATCATGGCCGTATGAGCCTTGAGTGTGTGGAACTCGCGGCCCGTTTCAGCCTCCCACACAAACACACCGCCGTTACGATCGCCCGTTGCAAGCAAAACACTATCTGGGGCGAACGCTAATGACGTAACCCAGTCAGTGTGCTTTTTGGATTCCCAAATCTTCGAGCCATCGGCGATCGAATAAACGCGAATCATCTTTGCCGGGCCGCCAAGAGCAATCAGAGATTGATCAGGCGAAATATCTGCCGCGAGCACTGTATCGAGCTCATCACCCACTTCAGTCACTCGCTCGCCGGTGCGAACGTTGAAGATCACGACCTTGCCTTGAGCGGCTGCGTGTCCACCGGCCGCCATCAACAGGCTGCCGTTGCGGCTGAACTTCAGGACCTGAGGAATTCCTTCCGGATACGGCAAAACTCCAAGCAATTCGAGCGTTGCAGTGTTGTAAAGGAGCACTTGCTTTTGACCAGGAACAGCCACGAGAGGCGACCAAGGATTAACCGCGATGCTCGTGATCGCGGTCGTTGTCTTCGTCTTCACAACCGGTGCAAGACTCATCCGCTCCGGCATCGGCGGAGGACCTTCAGGTCGCACTGTTGGGGCGGCCGTGAGCTTTAAATCCATCTTCGGTTTCTTGCTCGCGAGAGCCTTGCTACTCGTCGTCTCGAGGGCTCCACCGTCGATCCAGTTCTTGATCACCGAAAGCATATCCGCTGGCAGCTTGTCGCTGTTGGGAGGCATCTTCGGCTCTTCTTCGTGGTTGATGACCTTCCAAAGAATGCTCGCACCCGAATTCCCCGGATCGAAGATTTCTCCGGAACCTCCGCCGGTTTTCACTGCGGTGAAGTTCGACAAATCAAGGCCACCGCTCTTTTTGTCTGTGTTATGACAGCTCAGACATTTGGCTCGAAGAATTGGCAAAACGTGATCAACATAAGTGACTTTCGGTGCGTCAGCGGCGCTGACATAGTCAACGACTCCGCTCGCTAGCATTCCACCAAAGGCAATCGCACCACCCAGCAAACGGTTGAACTTCACATTCATGGCTCAATCTCCAAACCAGACTTCACCCCAAAAGGACAGAGTCGAAATAGTAAGACTTCTGAATCCCGGTGGCGAAAACAAACTCGTCACATTCCAAAAACTTTTCGCCTCTTCAGTTATCGGCATCAACCGGCAACTTTTGCAGGTTTGACTTTCTGGCTTGCCCAATCGGAGGCATTCGCTCGACCCTCCGATGCCCACGAAACCAAACAACTCTCATAATCCGCAACGATCAATTTCTTTCCTCAAGTCATTACGCGAAATCCTTCGGCTTCAAGGCAAGCCTTCAGCGCTAATACTCCAACTGGAAACCTTGGATTCAATTCACCACCAGACTTCAAGGTCCGCCAGTACGGAGTGATCCGCTTGGCCCCGTCGGTCTCCGCTTCGTGGGCGGCATTTGCGGCGATCCAAGCAAAAATGCCGCAACACAAAGGACAAGCCATTGTCACTTTGTGCTTCAATGCGAGCACCACCTGAATCTCTTTGGAAGTGATTAGCCGCCCTTTCGGGACAGCCTTCATTACTTCATTCACCTCACGCGGAGCCGGAATCACACACGTCCCATGGCCCCAGCGTTTACACAACTTACCTTCTACGACAGAGACTTTGGGTAAGTCCTTGTCATCAAGTAGTTTTTCACGCCAGGACCTTTTGGGCTTCGGCATCAGTGTCAGCTTCGAGATCAATGATTGAAGACGAACTCTCGCGAGTTCAACAACGACCAAAACACATCCTCAAGGACGGGCTTCGGATCTTTTTCGTTGACGAGAACGCCATTAAGCGCGGCGAGTTCTTTCTCTGTTGGCTTGCGAGTCAATGTGCGCAGATACATTTCCTCAATAATTTGCGGAGGAGTTTTCCCTTCCTTCAGCCGTAAGTCGATCAGACCGCCTTGTTGAATCTTGCTGTTCACGGTATCGCCGTTGAGCAAGTGCAGCGCTTGCGAAAGATTCGGCTCCATCTTTACTTCGCACGAACAGACGCTGTCGCGCGTCGCTCGGCCGAAGGTGGTTAGGAAGTAAGTGGACGTGTTGCCGTCGGCGATCTGGACGGCTCGTGAACCGAGTGGGAGTCCACCAAACTTATCTTTAGTTTGCGTTGACAGCGTGATGCAATCGAGCAAAACCTCGGAGCGGAT
>CAIJTL010000904.1 GCA_903823545.1 uncultured Planctomycetaceae bacterium | reverse complement strand
GTGCAGCCTTTGCGGCAGTTGCACCGACGTGTGCCCCGTGAAGATCGATCTGCATCATCAACTACTGACCTGGCGAAAAGAAATCGCCGTGCGCGGACTTGTGCCGTTGTCGAAACGGTTCGCTCTTGGTGTCACGAGTCGGTTGATGCAACGTCCGAAGCTATTCAATCTTGTCGGTTGGCTCGCGCGTCACATCGTACCGCTGCTGCCGAGATTCATGCTTTACAACCCGCTGAACCCGTGGGGCCGCAAACGCGAACTTCCCGTCTTTCCGAAGCAGAGCTTCCGCGAGATGTATCGTGCTTCAGGACGGTCGGACGCAAAGAAAAAGAAGTAATCGGAGTCCCTTCGTCGGCTGATTCATCTCCACTTAACCGACGTTTTCGTAAACTCGTTGAGCATGCTCCGAGCCACATTGATTATTGATGAGGCTTTGCCGGCAAGCAGCCCCGACTGCGCATAATCAAGTGGATGTCTCTCGAAAACCTGAAAGGTCAGTTCTCATGTTGCGGCACGGTTGGTTGATGGGAGTTATTCTGGCGTGTGCTGTCACGCTGTTGATGGCTCAAGAGCGGCGAGGTCCAGGACGTGGTGGGTTTGGATTCGGAGGGCCTGCCGGTGGTGGGCCGGTCCCCGCAGCGATGCTGTTAGCGATGCCGGAAGTTCGAAAAGAACTGGGTATCAGCGAATCGCAAATGAAATCCGTCGATGAATGGCAGAATGAGTCGATGGATCAGATGCGTGCGTCTTTCGGAGCGATCAACTTTCAGGAGTTGCAAACACTCTCCGAAGAGGAGCGAGATAAGCGTTTCGCCGAAGCACGTACAAAAGCGGGCGAAGCGGCGAAGCAAGGTGATGAGAAGCTCAAGAAGATTCTCGATCCGAGGCAGTTTGAGCGGTTGACGCAGTTGCGGCTGCAACGGGACGGGACCTCGGTGCTCACACGCCCCGAGATCGCAAAGTCACTCAAGTTGAGTGGTGAGCAACAAGAGAGGTTACGCAAGTTGCAAGCGGACGTGCCGTTCTTTGCTCCATCCGATCAGCGACAAAAGCAACAAGCGGATGCGCTCGCCGTGCTGACGAACGATCAAAAGAAAACTTGGGCCGAGCTGACAGGTGCGGAGTTCAAGTTTCCCGAACAGGGCTTTGGTCCGCCGGGTGGTCCCGGTGGTCCTGGCGGCGGGCCTGGCGGACAAGAGCGAAAGCTGGTGAAGCAGTTCGATAAGGATGGCGACGGGCTGCTGAATCGAGAAGAACGTGATGCCGCTCGCAAGTCGATCAAAGAAGGACGAGGGGCTGGTGGTGGCAGTCCAGGAGGTCGTGGTCCTGGCGGTTTCGGACCGCCGGGTGGATTTGGTCCGCCGGGTGGAGGGCCAGGTGGTCCTGGGGGTCGTGAGCGTGAAGCGACGAAGCCGGGGCCGCGTATTTCTCCCGCAGACGTTGTCTCGAAGCCTGATGCTGCTCTGTATGACCCAAATCATTTGCGAACGATCTTCCTCAATTTTGAGGACAAAGATTGGGAAGCGGAGATGGCGGACTTCTATCGAACGGACGTAGATGTCCCGGCGACGTTGATTGCCGACGGCAAGACGTACCCGAATGTCGGCGTTCAATTTCGTGGCATGTCTTCCTTCTTTACGGTCGGTGAAGGACAAAAGCGGTCGTTAAATGTGTCGCTCGATCTGGTCGACTCGAAGCAACGTTTGAATGGCTACAAGACCTTGAACCTGTTGAACTCGCACGAAGACCCGACGTTCCTGCATACGGTTTTATACTTCGATATTGCTCGGCATTACCTCGTGGCACCGAAGGCGAATTTCGTGAAAGTGGTTATCAACGGCGAAAGCTGGGGCATGTTCGTGAACGCTCAGCAGTTCAACAAAGAGTTCCTGGCTGACAACTACAAGAGCACGAAAGGGAGTCGCTGGAAGGTACGCGGTAGTCCCGGCGGACGAGGCGGACTCGATTACATCGGCGACAAGATTGATGACTACAAAGCTCGCTATGAAATTAAATCGGAAGACAATGATAAAGCGTGGAAGGGACTGATCGAGCTTTGCAAAACTCTCAACGAAACGCCGTTGGATCAGTTGGAGGAAAAGCTCAAACCGATTCTCGACATCGACGGAGCACTGTGGTTTCTGGCGTTGG
>CAIJTL010000903.1 GCA_903823545.1 uncultured Planctomycetaceae bacterium | reverse complement strand
CGCAAACTTGAAAACTGATGGCGTCAAACGAGGTGGTGCTTGGGAGAGATCGTGGCCCGCGATTGGAGTGGCACGCGGTTCCGGAACGACCTCTTCAGGGTGAGAGCGGTAAACCGTTGGTTGCTCGGCATCATCTATCACAACAACTCGCGGTTGTTGCTGCTCACGGGGCGCAGCTTGCTTTGGCGGTGTTGGGCGTGCGGATGGTCGAGTTCCTTTGCGTGCGGCTTCGACCAACTCGCCACCGTCGGCTCGACCGAGGTCAGTGGAGGTTAGGTCGATCCGCAGCGCGTTTACGAACCGTAGTGACTCGGTGGCCTCTTTTGATCCAAGAACGATGCCGCGCCACAGACAGGTGATCCCTTGCGAGGAACCGGTGAAGTAGGTGCTAAACGTGACGTCCCAACGTTTCTCAGGTGGGAGCAAAGAAAGAGACTCGTCGATCAGGGACCGCAGGTCTTGTCCCGGTTCAAACAGCAGGATCACCGGGCGAGCAGGGTCTTTCAGAAAACTCTCGGCCAAGACTCCCGCCCAGCCCGCATCGCCGGTCATATCTTTCCAGGCCAAGCAAACACCGGTAGGCGTTGAAGGTTGTCGCGAAATCGGTTTTGGCGGAACGACCTTTGGGTCGCCTTCCCAAGACTCACGCATAATGCCCGCTGTGCGTAATAGGCTCGCGGGACCAGCGGTAGGAAGTTCGGATTTATCGAGCACAAGGTGATGCGCGAGCTTGTTGGTTCGCTGTGAATAGTCCAGACCGTAATCAGCAACACGCGACAGCACGTACCACGACTTACCGGCCACCTGCAATTTTAAATGAGAGTAAACAACGGGATTCTCCGCAACGCGAGCGTGACCGATTGGAAACACGGGGCGATAGGCGCTCAACCCCTCTAGCGCAACAGCTAACGGCGCAACCATGTTCTGAGTGCTTAACACCGTACAAAAGCCACGGCTGCCAGGCTTCAGCCCGCGTGGCACTGACGTATAAAGAAGTTCCTGCATTCTCGTACTCCTCCGCTCAACGACGACTCACTGCCGGAATCAATCCAGGTGCTGAACGGTACAAGCCATATAAAAAAGGGACGGTCGCCCAATACGGTTCCGCATCGGTCGGACGAATCGCCGAAGTTTTGTTCCGACGATCGAACTCGACTTTCCAGCCTACGGCGCTAGCAGGCACGTAAATGACGTCTTCGGCAAACCCCTCTGCGGCCGTCACGATTTCAGGACATAGTTTCAACAGCAGCGTGCGAGCGAGTTTGGATTGTCGTTCAATGGCTGCGACATCCAATCCACACATCGAAGTTGACGAGCCGTTGCCTTGTGATTCAGGACCGCGCGAGTGAACCCAAGGATTATCTGGCGGATCACTCCCCAAAAGATTCCACCACGCATCGAATTTGGTGAGGATGACAATCAAAGGACGGCGATGACGTTCGGACTGTCGCAGTCCGGCATACCGTCGAATGCGAGCCGCAGCTTCTTGCAGTATTGGTTCTTGACGCATGGTCCGCGAGTTGCCGATTTCCGGCTGATTCAACTGCGCTTGGAACCGTGAGTCTTGGGTCGGATCAAACACGAAGAACAGCACTCGCGACTGTGCCATGTGTCGCGTGACCGGATTTGCCGCCGAATCTTTGCCGGGCTGAAACGACTCGCCAGCGTTGTCGTACAGTGTCACTACGCGAGCCAATCGAGCGGCCTTCGCTTGATTGGGGTGAGATTGCTGTGGCTGTAGACTGAAGAGAAACGGACGAGGGTAACTCACTGTCTGATTGCCAAACGAAACTGAGTCGTACAAATCTCCTTGCTCTTCTGTTTTCCGAATGAGGTTTCCGAGTGGGATCAGCTCGCTATTCGTCGCGCCAGAAAACACCGACTCCTCGTACTCATTGAGATTGCGATTCATGACGGGGTCCGAATCCGCAAACGATGTCTGAAACGCCAACGGCAAGACCTTCCGCAACTCCCATGTCATGGCTGCCAGGAAGTATGACTTGCCACTGGCAGGGGCACCAAAGATCGAAAGAAACAGTGGCTCCATCTCAAAGAGCGGTCGTGGAACGATCAGGTGACAATTCGGACAAGCCAGTTGGTGACACGGAAAGCCTTTGGCGTCGATGGCCTCGCCTTTGACCGTAAATCGAGTTGGCAAAAACCGTCGAGGCTGATCAGGGAGTCGATCATCCCCTAACAAGTCTGCATGTTCCGCGATCCAAAGGGTTTTTTCTGGTGCGAACTGCTCCCAACAATGCGGGCAGGTGACTCGTTCAAGGATTCCCGTGGGCCTCGACTTGTTGACCGCTTCTGCCATTGTTCAAGCTCTCTCAGTTGTCAATCAAGGTTGTCCACGCGTCGCTAATTCTGATGGTCGGGATCAGCGAACTATCAACGGCTTGTCACGCTTCAAGTCAGAACTACGCTGCGCGTTGGCCAGCGTCCCCAATTCGTCCATGCGACGCTGCAAATCGTTCGACAGCTCCCGGCACTTCACATCTTTGGGAAACGTCTGCACCGACTCCCACGCCTTGGCTGCGAGTTCAAATGCCTGGCCATACTCTTTACCCGCCGCCGCTTTGTCGCTGCGTAATTTCAGTGTCTGAGCTGTCGCAACAGCTTCACCGGGACTGCTCGGCTTTCCAGATTGCGATGCAGCTTTCGATTTGCCACCCGCAGAACCGCCTCCGCTATTTCCACCTTCGCCCTCGGTAGTGCCCGCGCCGGAGCCTTGTTGCGCCGAGCTTTCACCGCTTGGGGACTTTGACGACTTCGGCGGTGTCGACGATCGCTTCGACTCACCGTCCGCAGTTTTTGACTGACGCTCGGCAGTTG
>CAIJTL010000902.1 GCA_903823545.1 uncultured Planctomycetaceae bacterium | reverse complement strand
ACCTTTCCTCGGTCGCTATTGATCGATGGTACGACTCGCTGGTGGCTTCTTGCTCGAACGTTCCTTCGAGGCCGTATGTAGAAAGCCTCGTGAGAATGGCCGCTCTGTTACATGATGTCGGGCACGGGCCGTTCGGACATTTTTTTGACGACCACTATCTCGACCAATTTGGGATCACCCACGAAGACATCGGTGCGGTCGTTATTCAAAAAGAGTTGGGAGAATTGTTGCGTCGGGTTCGCCGCAATCCCAATGGAAAACTCGGACCTTTGGAAGAGCTTGATCCGGGGCAGATCGCTTGGCTCATCCGGCGACCGACGGGCAAGGCTGAATTGGAGCATGGTCATCCCGCGTGGTTGCGAAAGCTGCGGTCGCTTTTCAGCGGTATCTACACCGTGGATAACATGGATTTCGTGCTCCGGGATGCCTACATGTCGGGCTACAACACCAAAGCGTTCGATTTGTCGCGGATGCTGCACTACAGCTTTTTCACGGCGGAGGGTTTGACGATTCATGCTCGTGGATTGCCAACGTTGATCAACTTTATCGAAACGCGAGCAAATCTTTTTCGTACGATCTATTTTCATCGGACAGTGAGGGCGATCGATATTGCGCTCGAAGAGATGTTCGGGCCGACAATGCTTCGGCTGTTCGGCGACAAAGACGGACGACCGATGAATCCGTTGGAAAATCTTGATGAGTATCGTCGTTTGACCGAATCGACGTTTCTCGTCGATGTGCAGCGTTGGTCTCGAAACGCTGATCCTGAACTTGCGCAGCTGGGGCATCAGTGGGACGCGTTGATCTCCCGTAATGTGTCATGGAAAATGGCTTGCGAGCGAACATTCAATTTTCATGCGGGGACGGCAGAGCAGACTTCAATTTTTTCGGAGCCAGACCTCGTTGAAAAACGGATTCGTGCTAAGTTGCCGGTCGACTTGAGAGAAATTCCGCTGAAGATTGATGTCGCAAGGCATTATCACCGACCTAGCGGGCGACTTCCCGCAGGTGGTCAGAATTTTCTGCTCGATCCAGCTGACGGAACGCCGCGAGAACTTCATGACGATGAGTTGTTCCGCGCATTGCCGACGAGTTTTTCGATCTTTCGAGTTTATTCTCAGGACCATCGCCATGACGCTGCGGTGCATTCAGCCATGAATTCCGTTTTAGGGGCGGTTGTTGATTCGCGGACAAATATGTGACGCGAATGCGCGATGGCGAGATTGTTTGTCTGGTCTGACAAATTGGGCTGCGACGGCGATGACGATCACGCGAATCGCAGGTGTCGTGTCGATGTTGTTCGTCGTGCAAACGGCACTCGTCGAAGGGGTCGGAACAACGATGTCGGCGTGGCGCGCAGGACTGACAATCAGGATGATGCCGGTCGATACCTTGCTCCATGCTCGACCTCGACCCCAATCTTTTGAACGCTCACCCAGATTTGCGGCAGGTGTTGTTCGCTTATCGCGAAACACTGGAGCCGACTCCGCAGGCGGATTCGGAGGTTTCTGAACTCCTCGCTAAAGGTTTCCGGCCTCGGTTGAGAGTTGTTGAGGGCGTTCCTTCCGAGAATATGACTCGCATTCACGGCAAGCTGATTGCACACGGACTTCTTCAAGTTGAGATCGCCAGCCGCACCGGTGGGATGCTCTATCAGCTCACTTCGCTTGGTCGCCAAGCCTGTATGCGACTTGCTCGCTTCAGCGTGGATGAAGTCGAAGCGGATGTTGTTGGAGATGAGGTTACCGCTGAAGAAGAGTCGCTTGAGTTGGCGACTGTGTGAGGCTTGCGATGTCTGATTCGAGCCCATCGATTCAACAGCGAGTTGTCTTTTTCGGTCGCGTCCAAGGTGTCGGCTTTCGTTACACCACGTCGTCGATCGCGAAGCGGCATCCAGTTGTTGGTTACGTGAAGAACCTGCCCAATGGATCAGTCGAGCTAGTGGTTGACGCGGAGCCTGAAATCATCAACCAATTTCTGGCAGACATTGAAGCCGCCTTTCTCGGAAATATTCGCCAACGGAATGTTGAGAACCTGCCACGAGAGGAACACTTTCTGAAGATTGAAATTCGACGCTGACGGT
>CAIJTL010000901.1 GCA_903823545.1 uncultured Planctomycetaceae bacterium | reverse complement strand
GCTGAAGCCCAAAAGGATTTCGAGAAGGCTTACTCGCTGGATGACTTCAGCAGTGAGGCGGTCACGGGAGTTGGGATCACTCTGGCAATCGCAGGTCGGTTTGAAGAGGGGGTCAAGATACTCGAAGAGAACCGCGCCAAATTTCCGAACGACAATTTGTTCCTCTACAACGCCGCCTGCGTCTACGGTCGGGCTGCGGAATTTGTGCAGAAGAACGAAAAGATTCCCGACCGAGACAAGAAGCTGGTCGAGTTCCAAGGCAAGGCAATCGCCGATCTCCGCGAATCGATCAAAGCCGGCTTCGACGAATTCGATTGGATGAAAAAAGACCCCGATCTCAATTCGCTGCACGAACTGCCGGAGTTCAAGGAACTCACGAAGTAAGGCGGGCTAAACTCAAGTGTTGTTCCCCAAGAACCGGGATTGACGCAGTTTGCCTTGAGCGGGACACTCCGCCCCCTTTAACAGGAGAAGGAACGGAGTTTCCTTCGAGATAACCATCGAAAATCGTTCGCAAAGGATGGCGAACCGAGATGTCTTACCACCTTATTGACGTTGTGCAGCAGCTTGGTCATCCCCAACTGTTAGTCATTGGCGATTTGATTTTAGACCGCTACGTCTGGGGCGACGCCGAACGGATTAGCCAAGAAGCGCCCGTGATTTTGCTGCGGCAAGATCACGAAGAAATGCGTCTGGGCGGAGCGGCCAACGTCGCAAACATGATTCGCGGGCTTGATGCCGGAGTTACGATCGCAGGCATCGTCGGACGCGACAGTGACGGCGAAGAGTTACACGCATCGCTGACGAATGCGGGAGTCGATTGCTCGACAGTGCTGGTTGATCCTTCTCGACCAACAACGGTGAAGGTGCGATTCATTGGCAAAGCTCAAAGCCGCCATCCGCATCAGATTTTGCGTGTTGATCGCGAATCGCGTCACGCGTTATCTGCGGAACTCGAAGACGAGTTCATCAATCGAATTTTGGTTCAATTGGATGGGCATCACGCGGTGTTAATCTCGGACTACTCGAAAGGAGTTTGCACTCCGCGAGTTTTACGAACCGTCATTGATGCGGCAAAAGCCAAGGGAATTCCGGTGCTTGTCGATCCCGGTCCGAAGGCGAATTACACCGACTACGTTGGCGCAACGGCGATCACTCCGAATCGATTAGAGACGAAATTAGCGACGGGCCTTGAAGTCCGCACCACCGATGATGCGTTTGCCGCGGGTCGGCAATTGGTGGAGACACTGCAACTCGAACATGCCTTCGTCACGCTTGATAAAGATGGTATCGCGCTGTCGTTGGCCGATGGTTCTTCCGAGCTGTTTCCCACGCGCAAACGCGAGGTTTACGACATCACCGGTGCAGGTGACATGGTTCTCGCGATGATCGGAGTTGGACTGGCAGACGGATTGAGTCCGCAAGATTTATGTCGGCTGGCGAACATTGCTGGCGGATTGGAGGTCGAACGGATCGGCGTCGTCGCGATTTCTCGACAAGAGATCTTGGGCGACCTGCTGGGTGGTTCTCGCAAGGTTCATGAAAAGATGAGCGAAGCGGATGAACTCGCGCGGCTGGTCGACGCTCGTAAGCAACTCGGCCAAAAGGTGGTCTTCACGAACGGGTGCTTTGATCTGCTTCATGCGGGACATGTGCAATACCTGCAAGAAGCGGCCGCCCTGGGTGACTGCTTGATCGTCGCAATTAATAGCGACGCGAGTGTTCGAAGACTGAAAGGACCGACTCGTCCTGTGATCTCTCAACAACAGCGAGCGATGATGTTGGCTGCGCTCGAGTGCGTGGACCATGCGGTCGTCTTCGACGCAGACACACCGCTCGAATTACTCGAACAACTGCGACCGAACGTACTCGTCAAAGGTGGGACGACTGCGGTCATCGTCGGTCGCGAACTGGTGGAAAGCTACGGCGGCGAAGTCTGCACTCTGAGCGAAGTTCCGAACGTTTCCACAACTCGAATCGTCAGCAGCATCCGCGAACGACGCGATGCCGCGTAATGACAAACACTGAGTCCCGATTATGAAACTGGCTGTCTGGTTGCCGAATTGGATTGGCGATGTCGCAATGGCGACACCGGCTCTCCGTGCGCTCCGACAACAGTTCGCCGGCGCCGAAATCGTCGGGGTCATGCGACTCTACGTGACTGACGTGCTGGCCGGGACGACGCTGCTCGATCGCATTCTGATTCACGATCCAAAAGGGAAGAGTTCGGCCGATCGGGGAATCGGCTTTCTCGGAAGACTACGCCGTGAGCGATTTGATATCGCGGTGCTCTTTCCGAACTCAGTTCGAGCCGCCGCTTGGGCTTGGGCATCGGGAGCAAAAAGGACGATCGGATACGCGCGCAATGGACGCAGCCTATTGTTGACCGATTCGGTTCCTGCACCGTCGTTGTCCGTGCCGCATCCGGTGTTGGACGAGATGTTGCAGTTGGTTGGCCAGCTCGGATGTCGATCGTTATCGCGCCGCATCGAATTGGCGACGCTGCCGCGAGACGAACAGGCATTGAATCAATTCTGGCTACGGAATCCGCAGGCCGAGTCACGCGGCTATGTTTGTATCAATTCTGGTGGAGCGTTCGGTGCTGCCAAGGATTGGCCAGTGGAATCATTTACCGAACTGGCTCGTCGGATTGCCGTTGAGTTAGGACGAACGGTTTTGGTTGTCTGCGGACCAAGCGAACGAGTGACTGCGCAGCGCATCGTGGCCGACGCTGCTCACCCACGCGTGGTTAGCTTGGCAGCGGAAACGCCGAGCCTTGGTCTAACAAAAGCTGCGATTCGCCATGCCGATTTGTTAGTGACGACGGATTCAGGGCCGCGTCACTTCGCTGCGGCATTCGATGTGCCGGTCATCACGTTGTTCGGTCCAACTCATATCGCGTGGAGCGAGACATTCCATCCTCGCGCCGTTCATTTGCAGTTGCCTGTCGATTGCGGACCATGTCAGCAGCGAAGTTGTCCGATGGGCCACCATCAATGCATGAAGAATTTGTCTGTCGATTCTGTGTTTGAAGAAGTAACTCGCCGACTTCCCGCAGTGCCAAAACGAACGGGAATTGCGGCGTAATTGAGTTCGTTAATGTAACAATCAGGTGAGCCGGAGGGCGTGAGCCCCCGGACATTTCGGAAGCGACTCACGACACTTTCCGGGGGCTCACCCCCTCCGGTTCGCCAAGTCAGTCGCCAGTACTTTGGGGGGAAACATGACTCAGCCGAATGAACCTCGTACAAACAACAACGATCCTTCGCTGTCGATCTCGGGATTCGAGGATCTCGCGATTCACCTATCGCACGAGCCTTCGCTTCCGGCACCGAAGACAATGAATGCCAGCAACCAGTCGTTGCCAGCCTTTCTGGAACGGACACCGCAGCCCCCAGCACTACCGATTTCAACTCGCGTCGAACATCGTGCGATGACGAAGGCTCCTGCAACCTCGGCTAACGTTTCGAGCGAACGGGTAGAAAAAATCGCAACGCGCATCGACGCGGCGTCAATGACTCCACCGGCACCGCATACCGTCGCATTCAAAGTGCAGCAATTGCGTGCGGCCGCGGAGCAGTCAGCTCAATCTGACCGACGCGATTCGGTTCCAGAACTCACACCAGTCTTGCGACATGATCTGCCGCATCACGAACGATTCCACAGTGACCCACGCGATGACGTGCTCCTCAGATGGGCTGAAGAATTGCCGCGGTGGTGGCACTTTGACGTCGAAGCTCGCATGGTCGAGCATGAGACGTTGTGGATCATGGAAAAGGCCGAAGAGATCGCGAAAAAGTATCTCAAGCCAATCTGGTGGGATCGCTTCGTCGAAGGAATCAATGACTTCTGCGGCACAATCTACAACGAGGTGGTTCGACCAGTTTGGTCATTGGTCGCCATGCCGTTGGCCGCACTGGCGGAACTGTTACCAGACATTGACTGGCCTTGGAACTTTGAGCTACGCGGAGCACACGTCTCGGTCAAACAGACACCTCTTCGTCGCATCGTCTTCGATAATCGCGTCTCGCCAGAACTCGTTGACCGACTTTGGAATGACCCCGATGCGTTTATCGACGCGGGCCAATCTCTGAAGCGAGACGACCGAACGTCTGTTGCTCGCGTTCCGTTACACGCACCGGGATCGACTGGCCAATTTCCGACGACGGCAACCGGTGTGCTGAAGCGTTTTCATCTTCGCGATCTCGGCCACACGTTGTCGCACATGATGTGGTTCACTCGCGCCAGCCGCGCGTGGGTTTACGGTCGCGAAATGCTCGAATCGAAAATCGGCACCGCTCGACCGCTGGCAATGGTCGAGGAACGAGTCGGACCATGTCGCTTTCGATCGTATGTGCTGACCGAACACATCGAAGGGACGCGGTTGGATCAATTCCTGCAGCAGACACGGCTGACGACGACAGAGCTTGATCAACTGGCAGCCCAGTTCGCTCATATCTGGCACACACTCGGGGAAATGCGGATCGGTCACGGAGACATGAAGGCCTCGAACTTCATCGTGACGCCTGACCGGCAACTCAAGATCATCGACCTTGATGGCACATGGCGACATTGGTTCGACGTGACGTTTCTGCCGCGCCGTGATCGCGACTGGTTGCGATTCATGAAAAATTGGAAGGGTCGGCCCGAAGTTGGTGCGGCATTCCGAGCGGCAGTCGCTCGTCATTTTGATGATTTGGCCGCAGTCTCGAATCGAAAAGCCTCAACGCCAGTATCGATGAGACTGCAACGAGCGGCTTAGGACATGCCACACCTCCAAAAATGATCGAACTTGCTCCTGAAATCGCGACGCACCTTGGCGATGGTCTAGCGGCCTTCGATCGGATTTTCGCGCTTACAGGAAAGGTCTATCGGCATGTCGAAGGTCGGCAGACCTTGCAAGTCGTCATCGGTAACCAGACCTACTTTCTCAAACGACATCATGGTTACGGATGGAAACGCATTTTTCGTTCGTTAATGGCCGGTCGCTGGCCGGTCCTCAGTGCGCGAAATGAGTTCAATGCGATTCGCCGATTGGATGAAGTCGGAATTCCAAGTGTTGAGGTTGTCGGTTTCGGTGAACTTGGTCGGAATCCCGCAACACGACAGTCATTTCTCTTGATGCGTGAGCTGTCTGAATGTCGTGACCTCGAAAAGATCTGTCGAGAATGGCCGGAGCAATCGCCGTCTCCTAAGTTTCGTCAACAACTGACCGAGGCTGTCGCGACAACGACGAAACTGATGCACGATGCCGGTGTCAATCACCGCGATTACTATCTCTGCCACCTGTGGCTGAGCTTGCCGACCGTGCGACAAGACGATCTTGATCTAATCCGGCGTCCCCAAGTTAAGCCGATCATTAACGGTGTGCCGCAAAAAGAGCATGAGCCGATTGGTGTGGGTATCGAAGGGTGTCATTCGTCGGCCCCGCTTCGTTTGCAGATCATCGATCTCCATCGAGCGATGCTGCGTCGACGTGTTCCGCTTTTTTGGTTAATCAAGGATCTCGCCGGTCTCTTGTTTTCGGCGTGGGATTTCGGCCTCACGAAAACCGACTGCATTCGTTTCGTGCGTACTTACCGCGGACGACCGATACGCGAAGTGTTGGCTGATGAGCGTTGGTTGTGGCGCTGCGTGATTTGGCGTGCGCTGCAGTTGTTTCGAAAGACCTATCAGCGCGAACCCGATTTGATACTGCAAATCCCCAAAATTCGTCGAAGATCTGACCCACAACAAACGACTGTCCGAAGTGATCTGCATGACGTTTCAACGCCCACTCGGAGGGCTGCTTGAATGAAGATCGGTCTGGTGCTGGATCACTTCGACCCGCGCCGCGGTGGTGTCGAACAATGGACCGACCAGTTCGCTCGACAGCTTCTGCGACTAGGGCATGAAGTGCATGTCGTGGCGACAACTTTTCAAAGCCCGCCTTTGAACGAACCAAATTGGATCGTACCGCATCTAATTCCGCCGAATCCTTGCCGCCTGGCGAGGGCCAAATCTGCAGAAGAGATCTTGAGGAACCTTGATCTCGATATCGTTCATGACATGGGCTTTGGTTGGTACGGCGATATTTTACAGCCGCATGGTGGTTCAAGAGCGGCGGCGGAAGAGCGTAACTTGTCGCTCGCACCTAAATGGTTGCAGCCGATCAAACGAGTGGTCGATCGGTTTCTGCCTCGCTATCGAGAGTTCGCGGAACTCACTCGACAGCAATTCGGTTCGCCGAATGGTCCGGTCGTGTTGGCATTGTCGCGAATGGTTTATCGTGACATGCAACGATTGCATGGTCTCCCTGATTCGAGATTGCGACTGATTTACAACGGCGTCGACGTCGAACGCTTTTCTCCCGATTGGCGAACCGAACATCGCGAGACTACTCGACGCCGACTCGGTGTTGCCAATGACGAAGTGTTGTTTCTGATCGTGGCCCATAACCTGAAGCTGAAGGGAGTCCCGACACTTGTTCGCGCACTTGGGATGCTGCGACGCGAAGGAGTTCGAGCAAAAGCTGTCGTCGTTGGAGGCAAGCGGACAAGGAGTATGCGACTCCTTGCTTATTGGCACGGTGTTGAGCGTGCGACAACATTTGTTGGTGCAGTCGATGATCCTCGCGATTTCTACGCTGCGGCTGATGTCTATGTGCAGCCAACATTTTATGACCCGTGCAGCTTAGTCGTACTCGAAGCGCTCGCTTGCGGACTCCCTGTCATCACGACCAAGTTCAATGGAGCGGGCGAGTTGATGACTGCCGGCGAGCACGGATTTGTGCTTGATGATCCCGCAGACTCCGAGGGTCTCGCAAACCTAATGCGACAAACGCTCGATCCAAGCCGCCGATCTGAAATGTCGCTCGCGGCCAGAGAACTGGCTTTGCGGCACACGTTTGTGGCAAACGTTCAACAGATTGTCGGCATCTACGAAGAGCTATCGCAGTGTCGCTGACTAGTGGTCGAACAACTTGAGATTGCGGGGTCGTAGTTCGGGTCTCCAGGCCCGAATGACCGGCCCTGGAGAGCCGGTCTACCCAGCAATCTCAAGTTGTCCAACCACTAGGAGTCGTAATACATCGTGAATTCAAACGGATGTGGTCGCTGACGCAGAGCGTCAACCTCTTGAGTGGTCTTGTACCAGATCCATGTGTCGATCACGTCTTCCGTGAAGACATCTCCTCGCAAAAGGAACTCATGATCGCGGCGCAATGCGGCGAGCGATTCATCGAGCGAACTCGGCACCTTCGGCACCGACTTCAGTTCCTCAGGCTCCAGATCATACAAGTCTTTGTCGAACGGTGGTCCCGGATGCGTTCGGTTTTGGATGCCGTCGATCGCGGCCATCAAGACGGCCGACATCGCCAAATAACCATTGCACGACGCGTCTGGAATTCGGAATTCGATTCGCTTGCTCTCTTGGTTCGGGCTGTTGACAGGAATACGAATCGCTGCCGAGCGATTTCGGTAGCTGTAAGCCAAGTTAATCGGTGCCTCGAAGCCGGGTACCAATCGCTTGTAACTATTGGTCGTCGGACAGCAGAAAGCCATTAACGCGGGCGCGTGTTTCAGGATGCCGCCCATCGCGTGCATTGCTAAATCGCTGAGTCCGCCGTATCCCGAACCTGCGAACAACGATTGACCTTGCTTCCAGAGCGAGAAGTGCAGGTGCATTCCCGAGCCGTTGTCATTGAAAAGCGGTTTCGGCATGAACGTAGCGGTCTTCCCATGCCGCGCTGCTACGTTTTTTACGATGTACTTGTAAAGCAACAAGTTGTCCGCCGTTTGAAGCAACGGCGCATATTTCATGTCAACTTCGCACTGACCGCCGGTTGCTACTTCGTGATGTTGACCTTCAACCTCAACGCAGCACTCCATCAGCTTGAGCATGATCTCAGTACGCAAGTCTTGCAGCGTGTCTGCTGGCGGCGTTGGAAAATATCCCTCTTTGTGACGGATGTGATAACCGGCATTCGAGGTCTTCGTTCCTCGGCCTCGATTCCATTGACCCTCGATGCTGTCAACATGGTAGTAGGCTTCGTGTTCGTTCTGATCGAAGCGGACATCGTCGAAGACAAAGAACTCTGCCTCAGGGCCGAAGTTTGCCACATCGGCGATCCCGGTTTGCAACATATAGTTCGTCGCCTTCCGCGCGACGTTGCGAGGATCGCGCGGATAATCTTGCCGCGTGATGGGGTCAAGGATGTTGCACGTCATCGCCAGAGTGTGGCTTAGAAATGGATCGACAATCGCGGTACTCGGTTCAGGAACAACGAGCATGTCACTCTCGTTGATCGCTTGCCATCCGCGCAATGAAGAGCCGTCGAAGCCGAAGCCATCTTCAAAACTCTTTTCCTTCAAGGTCTTTGCCGGAATGGTGAAATGCTTTTGAGTTCCCGGAAAATCCATGAAGCGCAGGTCGATCGCCTGGATTTCGCGTTCGCGACAAAGAGCCAAAACTTCGCGGGGTGTCATGAGTGATGTCCAACTGCCGGTGAATCTGACGAGGGGGTATATCGTAGCGCTCCGGGTCGTACCGTTCCAGCAGCGAGGCTTTCGCAGGAACAACATTCAGAGTCTTCCTAACCCGAAAGTTCAATGCGCCGGCGAGGTAATTCCTTCCGAGTGATCTTCAAACGCCGAACGAACTCGGCACAGCGGCGATGCCAGTCCTTCGGTGTTCGGCGAATATTGCCGTAGTTTTTGGGTCAGACCGAGCGAACGGCAGCAAGCCAAGAAACTGGGCTTGACGATGAACTTCGCGAGTTGAGAACCCGGAATCGCACTTGTATCATCTCGCCGTGTCGGTCCTGCGATGGCAGCCGATTTTGCCGGGAATGTGGGGCGAACCATTCGTCGTCAAGGTCTTCCAGTA
Organism: uncultured Planctomycetaceae bacterium; assembly: GCA_903823545.1. Lineage (GTDB taxonomy): Bacteria > Planctomycetota > Planctomycetia > Planctomycetales > Planctomycetaceae > SXKJ01. The sequence continues at coordinate 997 of CAIJTL010000901.1, read as the reverse complement.
TGAGCGAAACAATTACTCTCGAACTGACCAAAGAGAACAAAGAGATCATCATGAGAGGTCTGCGCTTTGTTCGCAGCCAAATCATGTTGGATATCAACGACCAACCGACTGCCGCTGCCGAAGAGGAGCGTCGAGCAAAACTTCGCCAAGTTACCGAACTGACTGAGCACCTCAGTCGGACTCCAGTCATGGCTCATTAATGCATCAAGCGATTTCGCGAAGGGTCAGATGCCGTAGGATTCTGCTGCGTCTGACACCGGTTTAAGAATACGAACAACAAACACACGAAGCCCGTCTTTTCAGAAAGTCGGGCTTCAAACGTTGGTAAACCGCGTCATGCGTTATGAGAACGTTTGCGTTGAAGCACTGGCTTACGAATTGCCGCCGCATGTCGTGACGTCGGATGAGATTGAACAACAACTCGCTCCAATCTATGAACGACTTGGCCTACCATTCGGCCGATTGGAATTGATGACCGGAATTCGCGAGCGACGGTTTTTCGATCGGGGAATTAAGCCGGGGCAGATCAGCACCGTCACGGCCAACAAAGCACTCGCCGCATCAGGTCTGATAGCCAAAGACATCGGGCTACTGGTTCACGGGTCTGTCTGCCGCGATCAACTGGAGCCGGCAACGGCGAGCGGAGTGCATTACGGCGTCGGTTTACCACGTTCGGCAGCGATACTCGATGTGAGCAATGCGTGTCTCGGTTTGCTCAACGGTTTGCTCGTGCTGGCAAACATGATCGAACTTGGACAAGTTCAAGCAGGAATCGTTGTAGGAACTGAAGATGGGCGTGATCTAGTTGAAGGGACGATCGATTCGCTACTGAAAGACCCGAGTGCCACGCGGCAGAGCATCAAACTCGATTTCGCTTCACTCACAATTGGCGCAGGCTCAGCGGCGTTTGTGCTCTGTCATCGCGATCTCAGCCGCACAGGAAATCGATTACTTGGCGGAGTCTGTTTGACAGATACAAGTCACCACGGTCTTTGTG
>CAIJTL010000900.1 GCA_903823545.1 uncultured Planctomycetaceae bacterium | reverse complement strand
GAGCAGTCGATCCGGTCGGAGTTCACGTTGCATCAGATCGTCCGCGGCCGCTTGTACGGTGTTCTTGTCCCCCGCGAACAGCGCTGTTCGAAAACCGACTTGCTTGGCGACCGTCAAATCGTCTCGCAGCCGGTTGCTGACATACAGGACCTCTGATGGTGTGAGTCCGATCTGCCCGAATGCTTCTGCAGCAGTCGCGAACAGCGTGCGAGACGGCTTTCGTACTCCGAGATCGTGAGACAGCACAACGCATCCCGGAGTGAAAAGCCGACTGAGCGGCGGGAGTTTAGTTGTCGCTTGAAACGCTCGCAACAACTGCACGAGACTGAAAGACTGGCCATCCGCGAGCAGACCCTGAGCGAGTCCCGCGTCAGCAACCGCTTTTACAACTGCGGCTCCCTTTTCCATGGCCGCGACTCCCTGCAAGCACGAATGGAAAAAGAACGCGACCTTTTCGGCGTAGTCGTCAGCGTCACCGTAGAAATCTTCGTCGTATTGATATTCCTTCTGCTCCAGTCGAGAGATCAGCTTGCGCCATAACTTCGTCGAACTAACTTGTCCGGCATCTCCCTTCTTGGCGGGAACGGTGAGCTGCATTTCCTCGAAAACATCTTTGTACTGCGACAGCATATATTCCCACGGCGCCCCCGGTTTGCGGCTCATGCTTTGCCACATGTTGAATTCTTTGATCGTCTTTTCGAGCGCGACTTGCATTCGAAGTTCTTGCTGGGGCAAGAACAACAAATCGCCGTCGGTAATTCGCAGTAACGTTCCGTAAACGTTCCACGTCACTGCTCGGATACCAGGAAGCGGCTTGATTGATGGAAGCGCTTTCGCCTCGACACGAGGTGGAGCAACGGGCCAGATCAAGTCGTCTCGTTGTGATAACCAATCGGCGTATTCAGAAAGTGTCTTTGACATGAGTTTTAGTGAGCAAGCGGCGGCGGCGATCGTCAATCCAAGGCGAATGCAGGGTGTTTGAAAATATTCGATTAGCCCATTTTGACACATAAAACCGATGAGGCCACGATCGTCTTATTTTGAACGTAATCGCTCGGTCATCTCACGAATTGCCGTGACGATTCTTTCTTCGACACCCTGTTGCCACGCACTTGGAAGCGATGTGTATCGCATCGCTCCAGTCCCTTCATAGCCCCCTTCGGCCAAGACTCGTTCAGACGGGATGTAGGCCATGACGTCGTTGCTATACCCAGCGACCCATACCGGTCCTTTGCCAAGTTCCTTCTTCAGTCGCAACGAGTAATCAATGACAACCTCACCCCCCATCGTGACGAGTGTGAGGTCGCTGCCGAATTGCAGAACTTGCACCGGATATGGGTAGCTCGAACGGACCTTTCCGGTCTTGGCAACGTCCGCCAACAATGCTTCGACGCGCCTCTGTTCGTAAATGTCTTTCGATTCGCGCCGGGATAGCAACTCATCTTTCGTGACTGGTTCAAACGGCAGATCGATCTCTTTGAAATCGACCTTCAGAGGTCCGTGAACGACTTTTGCTTGTGGTAACAATGCGGCCTCGACTGCCGTCGCGAGCGACTTACCGTGTGTTTGAGCCCATTCGATTTGGCCTCGCGGATACGGGTTTTGGTCGCCGCCGCAGCCCATCACGAACAACGCGGTCGTTCCGGGGTGAGCCTTTTCGATTTCCGTCTGAGCATATCCAGCGTAGTCGGCGTTAAATTGCTGCAGGCCCGTCGTCGTGTTGTGACATGCGTAGCCGAACGCAACCGCCTTCAACTTCCCTTCAAAGGTCTCGACTCGGAGCACCGGTACGTCCTGATCGACCGGCCCATCGGGATAGGGACTGTTTTGAAAACCGTCTTTCGTCGGCAGACGACGATTCATGGCAAATCCGCAACGCGAATGGCTGTAAGACAGTCTGGCTGGCTGGAGATCCTCGATTGCCGCACCAATGACGCCGATCAGCTTGTCGCGCAATTCAACAAAGTACGTTTCGATCCGTTTCCGCTGTTCCGGTTCGAGCCGATACATGACCGACAATTCCAAATCGTCTTTCACAACCGGGCTGCAATGTGTGTGCGAACAATTCAGGAGCAGACCATTGCCTGAGAGTTTGAACTGTTTTTCAACCGCTGCCACGACCTGTTCACGCAACACTCGCGGAATCGAAATCAGATCGGTCGTGACAATGACCGCTCGAGTCCCGGCACTGTCTTGAATCGCCAATGCCTTCGCATGGAGTTCAGACAGCACACCGTCAGACGGCTTCGTTCGTGACGCGTACCCGGCCATCCACATTGGCTGACTGGGTGTGACGATGACGGTCGCAACTCCAGCCTTCCATTCAACGGCCTCGTCGGCACGGCTTGGCAGAACAAGCCCAATCAGACAAATCGCAACCACAGACGTCATTTGCCAAACGCGAATCATGTTTGTTCCTCTTTTCAAGGTATGAGTCTTAGATTGATCCGACGAGTCGCATGCCGCAGCACTTTCCGCTGTTGAAGCGAAAGAGTGTGATCAATTTAAAAGAGAGCGGCATCAAAGCAGATCGAGGCCGATGATGCGATCGTGAGATGGTTGATTACTTTCGGAGTTCACTCTCGAACCGATGTCGAAGCCACACCTCATCGGCTCCG
>CAIJTL010000899.1 GCA_903823545.1 uncultured Planctomycetaceae bacterium | reverse complement strand
GTCTCCAGGCCCGTTCTATCGCCACAATTTTGATATAACCTCTCCAAAGCAGATCACGACGGGCCTGGAGACCCGTCCTACAAACACAACCAACCCAGGAAACTCACATGGCTCAGTTCCTCTCACAAAACTGGTTGCTCAATCGACGACATGTTCTGCGTGGTCTGGGAGTGGCGATGGCTCTGCCGTTGCTGGATTGCATGCGACCGTTGCACGCGGCCGAGACTGCGAAGCGAGCCAAACGGAGCGTCTTCATCTATCTCCCCAATGGTGTAAACACGATCGACTTTCAGATCACTCAGGCCGGAGCGGACTACAAGCTTTCCAAGTCGCTGCTGCCGCTGGAAAAGCATCGGGCCGTCATCACGCCGATCAGCGGGCTGTATCACCCGCATGGGCTTGGGCATCATCACAATTGCAGCTCGATCTGGCTGACCGGCGGGAAGATTGGGCAATCGGAGCGAAATACGATTTCGGTCGATCAACTGATGGCTCAGGTGACCGCGCCGCAGACTCGGTTCTCGTCGATCGAATTGAGCAATCAAGGACACTCGCTGGCTTACAGTGCGGATGGAATTCAGTTGCCAGCTCAAGGGAATCCGGGCGTTGTGTTTCGTGAACTCTTTGAAGAACCGCAAGGTGGAATTGCGAAACAACGTCGCGGGCTGCAACGTCGTGGGAGCATTCTCGACGCCATTTTGGATGAAGCGAGATCGCTCGGCGGACAACTCGGACAAGACGATCGCGGACGGTTGGAGCAATATCTGACGTCCGTTCGCGAAGTCGAAGTCCGCACCCAGCGAGCGGACAAGTGGCTCGATACGCCGCGTCCGAAAGTTGATCCCGCCGATCAATCAAAGCTCAATCGCGATATCTCATTGGAGCGACTCGGCGAATACCTGCGGACGATGTACGACATCATCGCGTTGGCGTTTCAGACCGATCTGACTCGCGTCGCGACTTTCAGCACAGGCAACGAAGGGACCGGTCCTGCCGTTCCAGAGATTGGAGTGAAGCAAGATCGGCATTCGCTGTCACACCACAACGCTAATCCCAAGTTGATGCAGGACCTCACCGCCAGCGACACATTTAACATCCAGCAATTCAGCTACTTCCTCGGCCGACTGAGTGAGCTGAAGGACGCCGATGGTCCGCTGATCGATTCCACGATGGCGCTGTACGGCAGCGGCATGGCGTTCGGTCACAGTCACGGCAACGCCAATTTGCCGCTCATTCTGGCCGGCGGTGGTGCGCTTGGACTGAAGCACGGTCGGCACATCGACTTCAACGCTCCTTCAAAACCCGATGGTTACACCTACGATCTCGACAATCCCGGCAAGCACTACGCCATCTGCCACAATCCGGTGAACAGCAAGGCTCACTTGAGCAACCTGCTGCTGACGATGGCCCAGAAGATGGACGTGCCGACGGAACGATTCGCAGACAGCAACGGCACCGCGTCGGACGTGGTGTCGTAGTCGTCGCTAAGAGATTGAGGTTTCTCACACAAAGGCACGGAAATGGTTTGTCTTCATCAACGCACGTCAGCGGTTTTCGCCTGCGTGCTGTTGTGCTTCATCGCTCGATCGTTCGCCGAAGACCACGGGCCTCAGCCGGGCAAGTTCCCACCGCCCAATTCGGGTACGTACATCGCAGGAGAACTGGTCTTAATTGATCCGGTCAATCGGCGAGGCGGCTTGCGGCTCGATGGCAACGACGGCGAGCGGTATCACGGCGGGCCCCTGCATTACTTTGCGATGCTGCCCTACGGGATGATTTCATTCAACGGAGCACCGGCGGAGTTAAAAGACATTCCAATCGGCACTCACGTGCATGGTTACTTCCATCTACCGCCCGTTGGTGAAGAAGCGACGATTCCGCCGCTACCAAAGGACATG
>CAIJTL010000898.1 GCA_903823545.1 uncultured Planctomycetaceae bacterium | reverse complement strand
TGTTTGTCGGCTCGGCAACTAACCATCCGGCAATGCCGACGTTTAAAGCGCCCGACGAATTGATCGCGACTGTGCCGACCGAACGGATGTTGGAACGACGTCGCTTGCTCGATGGTCTTAGTCCGATCGCGACCGGTGATACGAAGATTCGTGCAACGGCCGATTGGCAAGACTTGCATGGTCGAGCGTTCGATTTGACGAGCGGCTCCGAAGGACGCGAACCATTTGAATTGCACCGCGAATCACAAACGGTGCGAGATCGCTACGGCATGCACCCGCTGGGACAAAACTTGTTGCTCGCGCGACGGCTGGTCGAATCGGGTGTCGGCTTCGTCACCGTCAACGGCTGGACCGGCCCGTCACCGAACGGCGGCGGTGGACCTCCCGCTTCAAGCTGGGACATGCACGGCGGCGAGATGGGGATGGGCAATGCGTTTGGCAGCGGTTCGTATGGTATGGGCTGGTGCTTGCCGTGCCTCGACGAAGGGATATCGGCCTTGATCACCGACCTTCGCGATCGCGGATTGCTCGACAGCACGATGGTTGTTGTCACGGGCGAGTTTGGTCGGACGCCGATTATCAATCAGAACGGTGCAGCCAATCCCGGTCGTCAACACTGGCCGAGCTGTTTCTCGACGTTTATCGCTGGCGGTGGCATTCGCGGTGGTCGAGTCTACGGAGAAACGGACAAGCACGGAGCCTACGTGAAGGACAAACCTGTTCGCCCACAAGACCTCGGTGCCACCATTTTCCATTCGCTTGGTGTGCCGCTCGATATGCGTCTGGGCAAAGACGGTTTCACTCGCCCGCTTTCCACCGGCGAACCGCTGATGGACTTGTTTGCGTAAGCGATGTGAGCTTTCGGCGATGCCGATACCTCGCATGAAGTTTGGTGAGCCGGGCGGCGTCAGCCCCGGACCAGTCAGCGACAAGTTCGGAGGCTGACGCCGCCCAGTTCGCCAAGAGCGCGTGCCAAGAATTCGTATGGATCGGACCAAAACTCGATGACGGAGCCCCCGAGATGAAAATGGGTGAGTTCGCTCCACGGGCGTCGAGTCGGCTCTGCATTTCATCGTTTTGGCGCATCGCATTAAGTCCGTTGTTCGCGTTATCGCTGATGTTGTTTGTCGTGACTTCGGCTGTGCAAGCTGCGCCGCCGAATGCGGAAAAGCCAAATGACAGCGTAAAGGCCGTCGTTCGTCAGCGAGCTGTACTTCGTCGGTTGAATCGCACCGAGTATCAGAACACGGTGCGCGATCTCCTCGGTGTTGATGTCGATCTGAAAGAGTTGCTGCCGCTGGATAGTTCGGCAGGCGGGTTCGACAACGTAGGGGAGGCATTGCACATCTCGTCGTTCTTGCTGGACCGCTATCTCGAAGCGGCGGACAAGGCGCTCAACGTTGCGATTGCCAACTTGCCGCAGCCTCCGTTGGTGAAGAAGCGGTACAGCTTGAAGGACGAGCGGCTCGTGAAGACGACGACCGAGAAGGTCTATCTCGATCGTGACGATTCGCTAGTGATGTTTAGCTCGTCGCCGTGGAACGCGATAACTGTCGGGCAGTTTTATCCGCCGGATCGCGGTCGCTATCGCATTCGCATTTCCGCTTACGGACATCAGAGCGTTGTTAAGCCGGTGACGTACCGAGTTGATGCCGGGCCGATGCTGATGGGGACCAAGAATCATCTCGTCAGTTACTTCGATGCGGCCGCCGACAAGCCGACCGTGATTGAGTTCGTCGATCACTTTGAAGCTCGCAATCACATTCGCATCTCGCCGTATGGGCTGGCGGGTGCGCAAGTCGTCACGAAAGTCGGGGCCGACAAATACGATGGGCCGGGGCTGGGTATCGATTGGGTCGAGGTCGAAGGTCCGTTGCACGAAACGTGGCCACCGGAAAGTCATCGCCGCATCTTCGGTGACATGCCGCAAGACAAAGCTCCGATCTACAACTACTCGACCCGTGCCGAAGTCGTCTCGAAACAACCGATCGTTGATGCCGACCGCATCCTAAGGAACTTCGCTCGTCGAGCGTTCCGCCGACCCGTGACTGACGCCGATATCCAGCCGCTCGTCAAACTCGTCGAAACGAAACTGGCTGAGCCACGTTCGTTCGAGCAAGCGGTTCGAGTCGGTCTCACTGCAATTTTGGTCTCGCCCGATTTCCTGTTCCTTCGCGAAGAACCGGGCAAGCTCGATGACTTCGCGCTCGCCAGTCGCCTGTCGTATTTCCTCTGGAGCACGATGCCGGACGAGGAGTTGATGGATCTGGCCAACCATACTAACCCGACGCGCCAGCGAGGGGTTGATCGTGATGTGGCCAGCGACAATCCCTCGCTGGCGCGTCGGGCTAGTGAGATTTCCTTGTCCGATCCCGACCAGCTCCACCAACAAGTCGAACGAATGCTCAAGCACTCGAATGCCGAGCAATTCACAACCAACTTCGTCGGCCAATGGCTCGGTCTCCGCGAAATCGACTTCACCGAACCGAGTCACCAACTGCATCCCGAATACGACGATATGCTCAAGGTCTCGATGGTCCGAGAGACCGAGCTGTTCTTCGCCGAAGTTCTGAAGCAAGACTTGAGCCTCACCAATTTCGTCGCGTCTGACTTCACGATGCTCAACGCGCGGCTGGCCAAGCATTATGGCATTCCCGGCGTGGACGGATTCGCGTTTCGCAAGATGCCGCTGCCGCCGGACAGTCATCGCGGCGGCGCTCTCACGATGGCCAGCGTGTTGAAGGTCACCGCCAACGGCACGAGCACGTCGCCCGTTATGCGCGGAGCGTGGGTGCTCGACCGCATACTCGGCCAGCCGCCGTCTCCTCCGCCGGAGAATATCGCGGCTCTTGAACCGGATATTCGCGGAGCGACGACGATTCGCGAACAGCTCGCTAAACACCGTCAGATTGAATCGTGCGCGAGCTGCCATGTTGATATCGATCCTCCAGGTTTTGCCCTCGAAAACTTCGACGTCATCGGCGGCTGGCGAGACCACTACCGCACGACCTCTTGGGCGCGGCATGTCAAAGAGGTTGTCATCGAAGGTCGCAAAATGCAGTACTACGACGGCCTGAAAGTCGAACCCGCTGATGTTCTCCCCGACGGTCGCCGCTTCGCCAACATCGACGAGTTCAAGCAACTACTCCTCGCTGACAAAGACCAACTCGCCCGCGCGTTGACGACCAAGCTGCTGACCTATGCCACAGGTGCTGTCCCATCATTCGCCGACGAACCACAGATCAAAGCGATCGTCGCCAAAGCGCGCGAGAAGAACTACGGATTCCGTTCGCTGATTCACGAGATCGTGGCGAGCGAGTTATTCCTGACGAAGTGAACTCCTACACGGTGTGATCGAACCCAAATTAGATACGGCGTTTTCCATGACACTCACTCGACGACACTTCCTCCGCGCTACTGGGGTGACGCTGGCGTTGC
>CAIJTL010000897.1 GCA_903823545.1 uncultured Planctomycetaceae bacterium | reverse complement strand
CATTCGCACGACGACAGCGGGACGAATCGTGTGGCCAAAGTAAACCACAATTATGCGGCCCCACCGAGCTTGTCTCGGTGGCTCGCGGGCTTTTGCACTACGGTGACATTCGTTGGAAACATCTCGTAGTGCAAAGGCCCAATTCCACCGAGACAATCTCGGTGGGGTTTAGTGAGCGTCGCCTGTACTACGGTTTTTACTTCGCTCGGCGGTACGGTCTAATCTCGGTCGGATACTTGGCTTGTCGCACGACGGCTGATGTCGGCTTCGCTTGTTGATCGAGTTCACCGTTGAGTTGTGACAGAAACTTCGTGCTCGCGCGGTTGATGATGACCACTCGACTGGTAGCACGCGGGTTCTTCAGCGGTCGAATGATACAGACCACTTCGGATTCACCGGATTGTTCGAGAGCTGACTGGAGTTCGGCGGATGTTGTCAGCGGCGGTTGCCCAACGTCATCGGCACTCAAAAGCGCACGATCGGCGACGGAGAGTTTCAGTGCGTCAGCCGTCGTTGGCGATTCCGAATTTTTCGCGATCGTGAAAGGAGACTCCGGCGTTTCGTTCTCGGAGAACGGAACTTCTTCAGAAACTTCGGGGCGCGGCGATTGCTGAGTGCTGGCAGCTTGAGCGACTGCTGCTGACGGCGAGTCCTCGACTGGTAGGCTCTCTTCGGGGCGAGGTTGTGCCTGTGGATGCAGATGGGCGAATTGAGATTGATTGAGCAATTCGTGAATCGGCTTCAAGCCCGCGTAGAGGCCGCGCTGATCACGTTGATCGGCCGCGATGCAGACTCCGATCAAGCGACCGTTCGTGTCAAACAGTCCGCCACCGGAGCGGCCTTGGACTGGCACGTCAGTGCATTCGATGTTGTCCGGGCCGAGGTAACGATTGAGGGAAGTGACACGATGTTGTCTCTTCGTCGGGGCATCACCTCCGCTGCATCCGACACTGAAGACGTGTTGGTTTTCGGCCGCGGCGGTCGCGAACCCCGACACGGTAGCAGCAGGTAATGGGCGAGCGGTCGGAATCGCAATTAGTCCGACATCCGCTTCCAAGTTGTGCTTAATCAAGCGTGCGACGAAGGTTTCGTGTTTGGTTCCCGTGAAGACATCAACGTCGATAACCGAGCGATCGTCGAGTTTCCGAAAGATATGTCCGCAGGTCAGGATGATCGTGCGGCCTTCGCGGCTGTCGATGATCGTGCCCGATCCGAAATTCATGCCGAGCGAATCTTTGACTCGAATGCGAACACACAGATGCAGCGGATCGGTGCTGTTGGCAGGTGGCAGATTCGGGTTGTCGTCGTGCTTGGCGCGAATGATTGGTGCGTTGGAAGCCGGTGCCGCAGGTCGTACGGGTGCGGCATTCTCTTTCGGAGCGTTCTTCTCTTTCTCAACGGATTCCTTGGCTGGCGACTTCGTTGTTGGAGCGGACTCGGTCTTCGGTGGGATATTTTTTGAAGCGACATCGGCCGGCTCTTCGTGCGATTGGTCGGCTCGCTCTGTCGAAACGTTGGCGATGCGAGCTCGTTCGCACATGCGACGAAGTTCTGCCTCGGACGGTTTTCCTTCAAATCGGTCTGCCTCACGACCAGCGATCAGCAGCACAAACGTTGGGACCGCTTGCAGATGATATGGAGCTGCGGCCTTGGGATTCGTGTCGACGTCAATCGCTCGAATCGGGAAGCCTTCGCGTTGTAGCCGTGAGACGACCGGAGCAATCTGTTGACATGGAGGACATCGCGAAGGCGCGGTGAATTCCAAAACGATCGCTTCCGGCTCGGCAGCACCGAGCGTCAACGACAATAGACACCAAGCGACCATAGACATGTCAGGCCTCCCTGCCTGGCTTTGAAGAATGGTTGGCTTGCAATAATGACAACACTG
>CAIJTL010000896.1 GCA_903823545.1 uncultured Planctomycetaceae bacterium | reverse complement strand
GTTGACGGCGTCACCGGCCGACGCGAGGCAACCGTTGATGGGCTGCCGTTCTTGACCTACATCCAACCATGGGAAGGAATTCGCCGCTTGCTGGGCTGGAATGATTGAACCCAGTCGGAACCATTCTTAACTCACACAAGGCATATTCCTGCTGCTTTGTGGTGCAGAGTCCAACAGGCAAGTTCGCGTTGGCAGTAGGCCGCGTCAGCCATCGCGGCAGCAAGATCAACGACGAAGGACTGAAGGAACTATGCGAGCACTTGCCGAACCTCGAAAGCATCAACCTCGTCCTGGCTGCTATCGCTGATGAAGCACGATTGGTCTTGAATCGGCGGCATCGTCCCGATGAGCGACGGCGGGTCGGTGATGAAATCCAGTTCTTGATCGTCAGAGTCACGCGCACTATTCGAATGGGTGCCCGGGGTCGAGTCATCGAGCCCCCGTTTCAAACAACATTGCGTCTCACCAAGCTAGGGGCTCGCGGACTCGGCCCTAGTCACCCGCAGCCACGCAGGAATTCTTCGGGGATCTTTCCTTGGGACTTGTAAAGCACGTCCATGCTGATGGTACTTGGGCGGAGATGCCTGAAGGGTTTCAAGGGATGTCTCATTAGGATTAGCTCCAAACACAACCGCCGCTATTCTTTAGGTGTTTGCGCGCCGAAGTAGTAATCGAGGATCGGTCCTGGCTTGGGAGCCGTGTCCCAATCGTTGTCCCATTCGTAAGGAGGCATACCGAGGACGGACGCCGGCAGCTTGAGCTTTGGATTGTCGTGTAGGAACAGCGCCATGAGTTTCGACAATCGGCGAAAGCTCTCAGGCAACGAAGCCAGTTGGTTTCCGGAGAGTACCAGAGCGCAGAGTTGCGGAAGTTGGCAGATCTCCGGCGGCACGCTCGTTAGTAGATTCGCGTCTAGTTCGAGCGTGTAGAGTTGCGCAAGTTGTCCGATCTCATGCGGGATGCTCGTCAGCATATTGTGAGAAAGGTTGAGATACTCAAGTTTAACAAGTTGCCCAATTTCGGAGGGCACACTCGTCAGCTTGTTGTCGCAGACGGTGAGGATGGAGAGTTGAACGAGTTGTCCGATTTCCGGCGGCAAGCTCGTCAGTTGGTTGCCGTATAGGTGGAGTGTGTCGAGTTGAACAAGCTGTTTGATCTCCGGCGGCACGGTCGTCAGGCCAAGTCCGCTGAGGTCGAGATGCGTCTCATCATCACGAACCGCTTGAGCGATGATTTGCTGTGCTTTCTCAAACGCAGCAGCGGCTCCTGTCTCGGTCGGTTCAGAAGTGTCGGACATGCAAAGCCTCCTCGTCGGTTGGAACGCCTGGAAACGGTAAATGCAGCACGCCGCGTATGACCATAGTGCGGCGAAATCAGCCTAAAGATAAATCGAGCCCCCTAATGCCACAACGCGTTAGCGATGCACATTCGGCGCGAGCCAAGGCTTGTTGCTTCTCGGCCTTCTCCTTCTGCACCTCGGCGAGTACTGCGAGCGGCAAGAGCACTTTGTCGCGCGGACCGTTGGCCGACGGCAACTCCCCCTTGGCGAACGCTCGCAGGTGACGGTCTTCCTCCGCTTTGAACTCGGCCTCATTCGCGAACCCGTGAGACAGCACCTGCCGAGACTCTTCGAGCGGCTTGCGGAAGTCGAGCAACTTCTGAAGCTGCGGGCCGGGATCGGCCTACGACGCAGATCTCTTGAGGCAACGTAGCCACAACCAAACAAACCCGAAGTGTCAGCGAAGGCGTCGGGAAATCATGCGTGGAATCGCCCTCGCTGACACTTTTTGAAGTTGCGCGTTTTGAAAGTCGCGAAGCGACGTTCGCAGATAGCCTTGGGCGTAAGCCCAAGGATTTGTTGGAAATCGTGCTCCTAGCCGCGAAGCGGCGACAGCAATATGCGCGACAACAATTTGCTGCCGTCGCTTCGCGACTAAACAGCGCAACTTCAAAACACACACTTCGGGTTAGTTTTTAAGCCGCCTCTACAGAAGGCTGGCCAAGTTGGCGATGTTGCGGAACAGCGTATCGATGGAACTCAAATCGCAGCGGCTTGGTGCCGTCGTTGGAACGGTGGGCGTCGTTGTCGTGACTGCGGCCGGTGTTGATGTTGGTTGCTCATTGAGTGTTCGCTGAGTGCTGATTCTCGGAGTGATTGCCGTTTGTGTCGTCGCGACGATGCTCGGCTTGGCCGTGAACGCTGTCGTGGCTGGAGCAATCTTCAAGGTGATGTCGCCAGTCTCCCCGTTGTAGCTGTCGACCAAGATTTGATACTTCGTGCCAGCGACGGCATTGAAGGTGACGTGGCTCGTCAATGTCCCTGCCGTGAAATCAGAGTCGTCGTTGTCGGCAACAAGTCGTAGTGAGGTCAACGAGGTTCCGGTGTAGACGCCGAGTGTTGTGTCGAACGTGCTGCCAGCAGTGCTGATGGTGACTCGACCGGAGCTGGATGCGGTCCATGTCCACCAGACTGATCTGCCGCTGGAAGCTCTGGCAGGATTCGGTTCGCCGAATTCGCGAGTCGCCGAGCGATTATCGCCTGTCGTGGTGACGATGCTCCCGGTCAATGTCTTTCGATCGGCGAAGTTGTCGTTCGTGCGGACGGTGCCGGCGTCGTTGTCTTCGATCGTGACAGTGGCTGCTGCAAGCGTGGTGTCGATTGAGTAATTCGATCGAGCCGCTAGCGTCAGGATGAGCGTCTCCGTCCCTTCGCTTTGAGCATCGTCGATGGGGTTCACTGAAAGTGTGACTGACGATCTTCCGGCGGGAATCGTGACCGAGCCACTGAGTTGCGAATAATCGCTGCCGTTCGTGGCGGTGCCGCTGACCGTGTAGAAGACCGTCAGAGATGACGTCGTTAGGCCGGTTCGAGAGATTTGGTATTGGCCACGATTTGCAGTTTGCCCGCTTCGTGTTTCTGCGGCGACGGCATCGGTCGCTCGCAGGCTAATCGTCGGCAGGACTTGATCGTTGTCGGCAATCGTGATCGTCGCGGCGCTTCGAGTGCCATTGAGGTCATAGACGCTTGCCGATTGAAGAGTCGCAATGACCGACTCACTTGGCTCGCTGAGGCTGTCGTCTATTGGACTGAGGGTCAAACGGACTGAAGACTGACCCGCCGGGATCGTCACTTGAGTCGGCAAGCTCGAATAATCGGCCCCACTTGTCGCAGAACCGGAATAGCTGAGCGAGACAGCCAGAGCGTCGGTCGTCGAACCGGTACGTGTGATAGTATAGGTCCCCGGGTTGTCGGATTGACCGATCAGTGTTTCTGCTGCGTTGGCATCAGTCGCGACGATGCTGAGTGTTGGCAGTGTTGTACCTCCTCCTCCACCGCCAGTCGTGCCGACGATCGACGTGATCCAATCGGCGTAGGCATCAACTCGCGTATCGAAAGAGTGATCGCCGATCGACGCATTCGCAGAATCACCACCGGATGTGATTCCCGCGATGTACTTCACTCCGCCGACCGTGACGAACGCGGGGCCGCCACTGTCACCGGGAGCGGTGTTCGATTCCGTGTTGTTATCAAAGGTCCAATGAATCAGGTTGCGAGTCACTTGGTCGATCGGCGTTGTGCCGACTCGCTTGATGCCGAAGTCGCCGTTGCTGCCAGTCGTTCCGGTACCACCACCTCCGAAGCCGACCAAGGTCAGCAGTTGACCTACCTGCGGCACGCTGCGGTAGATATCCATCGGCGCGATGCCGACGACCGGTTCCGACAACTTGTAGATCGCGATGTCATTCGCTGAGTCAGAGCCGATCGCGTTGCTGTTGTAGCTCGGATGGATGAAGACTCGTTCGGTGCGATAGGTTTTCCCGCCGATGGTGAATGTCCCCGCCGTGTTGGCAACTCCTTCTGCACAGTGTGCTGCCGTCAAAACATATTGCGGTGCGATCAAAGTTCCCGAACAAAAATCATCGCTCGTATCACCGATCAATCCGACCGCCGGATAGTCCGATGTCGGAGTTCCGTTGACGATGCGAGCCATTCGCGCCTGGGCCACATTGTTGCTCCGGTCCGTCGTATCGCTGGGTGAAGTGCTCACCGCTGACAACAGTTCGCGAGGCTCGCAAGTCTCAACCAGAGCGAACTGGCTTGTGTGGTTTCTCCGCTTCTGGCCACGACCGAATCGCCCCGAACACATAGTTTGAACTGCCGACAACCAATTCTTTCGCATGATGAGTTCCTTCGAGTGAAGTGACCTGAGATGTGAGGCTCGTCACCGACGAGCAACTCGGACCCGCAATCACAGAGAGGTACGGACCAGCGGTCACGACCTTGCACTCGAATGAAACTTTCTTGGGAAAATGGCTCACGTCAGTGAGAGCTTCGCAACACAGACCATTGTGAGATTTGGGGAGCAAACATTGGAGGTTGCTTCAAAACAAACCCGAAGCGTGAGCTTTGAAGTTGCGCTGTTTAGTCGCGAAGCGACGTCAGCAGATAGCTGCGGGCGTAAGCCCGCAGAGAAATGTCGAAACCTCTCGTAGAGCCGCGAAGCGGCGGCAGCAAATTGTTGTCTCGCATGATGCTGTCGCCGCTTCGCGGCTAGGAGCACGATTTCCAACAAATCCTTGGGCTTACGCCCAAGGCTATCTGCTGACATCGCTTCGCGACTTTCAAAACGTGCAACTTCAAAAAGCGTAAGCGAGGAAGATTCCACGAGTGATCTCTCGACGCCCTCGCTTACGCGCTTTGAAGTTGCGCTATTGCTTCGGAACCCGGAGGGTTCGCAGCCATTAGCCGGTGGTCGCCGAAGGCGC
>CAIJTL010000895.1 GCA_903823545.1 uncultured Planctomycetaceae bacterium | reverse complement strand
GCTCGGCCGGTGGCGACGTTGGAGGCGGCTCAAGGTTTGGCGAGGTCGATGCGTGGGGCGAGCGTTGTCATTCATGCGGGCACGTATCGCGGGTTGCGACTGACTGAGCTTGATACTGGAACCGAGTATCGCGCGGCGGCTGGTGAGAAGGTTGTGATCAGCAGCGATCGCAAGCTCGATCTGAAGTGGCAGCCGTTTCGTGATGGCATCTGGCGGGCCGAACTGGGGATGCAGGCTTATTCGCATCCGCACTTAAGCCCGAATGCGCCGCCGCAGTCTCGGCTGCATATCGATCAGCTCTTTGTGAACGGCCAACTGCAACGGATGGCTCGCTATCCGAACTTCGATCCGGCCATTCGTCCGCTCGGTGGCTTTGCAGCCGACGCGATCAGTCGCGAACGAGCGGCTCGATGGAGCAATCCCGCTGGCGGCTATCTGCATGCCTTGCATCCGGGCGCGTGGGGCGGAATTCACTTCGTCATCAAGGGCAAGGACCAGAATGGCGACGTGCTGCTTGATGGTGGCCGACAAAACAATCGCGGGTCGGGGATGCATAAGCAGCATCGCTATGTCGAGAACATCTTTGAAGAACTCGATGCGCCCGGTGAATGGTTCTACGACGTAAAGACCGGCACGCTCTACTTCATGCCGCCGGAAGGGCTCGATCTCGCGAACGCCACGGTCGAATGCCCGACCTCCAGCCAATTGATGCGCTTCGAGGGGACTCAGCAGAAGCCGATTAAGAACGTGACGCTGCGCGGTCTGACGTTTCAACACGGCGTTCGCACCTTCATGCAGACGAGCGAGCCGTTGCTGCGGAGCGATTGGACGATCGCGCGTGACGGAGCGGTGGTGCTCGAAGGCACCGAGGATTGCAGCATCGTCGATTGCGAGTTCGATCAGATTGGCGGCAATGCGATCTTCGTCAGCAACTACAACCGCCGCGTGCGGATCGCGGGTTGCGACATCCGCGATACCGGCGCGAGCGGCGTGGCTTTCGTTGGTAGTCCGCTGGCCGTGCGAAACCCGCTGTTCGAATACGGGCAGCGACAGAGCCTCGACAAGATCGACAAAGAGCCGGGGCCTCAGAGCTACAACTATCCGGCTGATTGCACGGTCGAGGATTGTTTGATTCGCGGCATTGGCTTGGTCGAGAAGCAAGCGGCCGGAGTGCAGATTGCGATGGCGTCGAGCATCACGGTGCGGCATTGCTCGATCTACGACGCGTCGCGAGCGGGCATCAACATCGGCGACGGCTGCTGGGGCGGGCATCTCATCGAGCACTGCGATGTCTTCGATACCGTGCAAGAGACCGGCGATCATGGCTCGTTCAACTCTTGGGGCCGCGATCGTTATTGGGGCTTGAACGGTGCTCTGTCGGAAGAATTACCGGCGCTCTCGAAGCTCGACGCCGTGAAGCCGACGGTCCTGCATCACAATCGTTGGCGCTGCGATCATGGTTGGGACGTGGATCTCGACGATGGTTCGAGCAACTACGAGATCACGAACAACGTCTTCCTGCGCGGCGGCTTGAAGTTGCGAGAGGGCTTTCATCGAGTCGTCCGCAACAACATCGGCGTTGGCTGCGGCTTCCATCCTCATGTTTGGTATCACATCAAAGGCGATGGAATCAGCAACGACGAGGCCACTCGCAACATCTGGGCGGGAGCGCATGCGCCCGCGATCATGCCGTCGGGTAAGTGGGGGCGCGAGGTCGACTTCAATCTCTTCACGACCTCCGACGCCGACCGTCTGAAGTTCGCCGCCAATGGTTGCGACGCACATTCGCTGACCGGCGATCCGCTCTTCATCAATCGCGAGACCGGTGACTATCGCGTGAAGGATGACTCGCCCGCGCTGAGGCTGGGCTTCAAGAACTTCGCGATGGATAACTTCGGCGTGCAGAAGCCCGAGCTGAAGAAGGTCGCCCGCACTCCGAAGCTGCCGGGCAACGAACCGTCGCCGCGACCGATTGCTCAACGATCCAAACAAGCGATCGAGCATCTCTGGCGCGGAGCGGTCATTCGCAACATCTCGGGCGATGAGTTCTCTGCCTTCGGTGTCACCAAAGAGTCGGGCGGCGTGCATCTGAAGTCCGTGCCGAGCGGTTCCGAAGCCGCAGCCAATGGCTTCAAATCGAACGACCTGATTCAGTCGCTTAATGACCAACCAGTGAAGAAGGTCGCCGACCTGTTGCGACTTCAAAACGCAGCGGCAGGTAAGCGGCTGGAGATTCGCTTCGTACGCGAGCAGTCATCCAACCTGATCGCGGTCGACCATTACCTCTTCACGACGACCGAGTCCGCCAACTCTGACGGCTTCAAGATGATCCCGCTCTTGCCAACCAAGAACGTGCTACCGATCGCCGCGCTGACGACACAACCTGCAACGAACAACGAACCGCCGCAGTCGCTGTTCGATGGCAAGCTGGCTCGCAACTACGGCCCAGTGTTCGGCAACGGAGTTGATGGCGGTCTCTACAAAGTCGACTTCGGCCAACGCCGCGACATCAAGTCGATCAACACCTGGTCGTTCCAACAAAACGGAGTTCGCGGCCCTCAGCACTTCAGTCTCTTCGGCAGCACGAGCGAAACCGATCCCGGCTGGAACACCGCCGACCGCAAGCTGTTCAAGCCGCTGATTGAAGTCGACTC
>CAIJTL010000894.1 GCA_903823545.1 uncultured Planctomycetaceae bacterium | reverse complement strand
TCGAGTTGGACTCCTGCCCGTAGACTGCGATGTCGCCGATCCGTCCGCCATGCTCTTCGACGAACTTTTCGCTCTGCACGAACATGTCGGCCGAGCCGCTGCACGGATCGTAGACTCGCCCGTTGTACGGCGCGAGCATCTCGACCAGCACGCGGACCGCATAGAGCGGCGCGTAAAACTGCCCGCCGTTCTTTCCTTCAGCACTGGCGAACTGCGTGAAGAAGTCTTCGTAGACGCGTCCCAGAGAATCGAAAACATCCTTTGAGCGGTTCTCGGCGGCGTCCATGTCCTTGCGGCGCTTGTCGGCGGTGAGCCAGAGATTGGCCTCAAAGCCGAGATTGGCGACGGGGCCGTTCGAGAGGCTGGCACTCATTCCCTTCTTCTTCGCCATGTTGGCTCGCCGTGATGTCGATTTAAAGATGCAGAATGAGACGGGGAGCATACGCATCCCAAAAAACAATCTCGCTCGACAGACTTCGGAATTCTTGGCACGTGTCACCGAGCAGTTATTTCTTGGAATGCGTATCACGTTGATCCGCCTGCTGATCGAGGTCGTGCGAATCGTTTTCATGAAACTGCTGAGGTGGAAGTTTCAGCGGTTGGTCGGTTCTGCTCTGCGTTCGGTCAGGCCAAAACGAGCTTGGCAATGGCGTCTGCAAATGCGGTCGCTGCGGGGGGATGGTTTCGTAGCCAGAGTTCGGGTTCGATCAGTTCGAGTTCCATGACGGCGAAGTCGCCATGATTGTCGCGGACGAGATCCACGCGGGCGTAGGTTGGTGCAGACGGGCACGCGGCGAGTACTTGTTGAGAGAACTCGATTTGTGCGGGCGACGGTTCGTGGGGATGGACTGTTCCGCCGTGATCGTCTTGGACTCGGAAGTCGCCTGGCTTGGGGACTTTCTTCACGGCGTGAGTGAACTCTCCGTTGAACAGCATGAGCGTGTCTTCGCCGTGATCCATCACGCTCTGCTGGAACGGTTGCAGGATGAGCGATTCGTCGGTCAGCAGTTGCCGCACGATCGGCTCCAGTGCAGCTGCGCTCGAACGATTGAGGCGATACGTGTGACGGGCCGCTCCGGAAATGCAGGGCTTGATGATCGCTTCTTCCCAGCCGGATTCATCGAGCAGTTCTCGCAGCGTGACCGTGCTGCCGCTTTCGATGAATCTTGATGGCACGATTGAAATGCCCTTCGCCTCCAGGTCGGCGAGATAATGCTTATCCATGTTCCAGTCGATGAGCGCCACGTCATTGCAGAGTCGCGTTTGCTTGCGGATGCGGTTCAGCCACGCCGTGAATTCGTGGCGTCGATCGAAGTAGTCCCACGTCGTGCGAAAGACGGCGTAGCGGAATTGCGACCAATCGACATCGGGGCTGGCCCAATCGATTCGCACCGACGAGATCCCGTGTCGCGCCAACGCATCCTGCAGCAACTGGTCGTCGCGCAGGATGTTGCTCAGATACCAATCCCCTTCGGCGGCAACGGCAGCCGTGTATCGATGCTCTGTGAGAAGTGCCACACCGGCTTGGATGTCGGTCATTGATTCAATCGCCTCGTCGTGAAAACTCGCTGACTCGTCTCGTGGATGAGCAGCTTGTGGAACAACACACGTGGAGCACGATTTTATCGTGCTCAAGACTCAGTGAATTGGGGCACGTTGAATGCGTGCTCCACGACTTGATGCGGATACGTCTTCGTTTCATCGCTTCGGTGTGCCGAGTCGCTTCATCGCATCGCCCATGGCTTCACCGATGAGGTAGTAGGTCTCGGCG
>CAIJTL010000893.1 GCA_903823545.1 uncultured Planctomycetaceae bacterium | reverse complement strand
GACTTTTCGCGCTCGAATCGGTGACCAAGTTTTGATTGCACGAGCCGGAGCACGCGAAGGTGAAATTGTTCAACTCAATCAGATTACGGTTGGAGTTGAGAGCATCGACCAAGTCGAGCAGACAGCGGATCTCATCAAGACGCTGCTTGAAAAATTTCACAAAGTGCCGGACTACGCGGTCATTGTTCCGAAGGAACTGCTGCGGCAAGCAGAGATGTTGCGGATGATGTTCAATGCCTTGCTGGTCGTCATCGCGGGGATCTCGCTGATCGTTGGCGGTATCGGGATCATGAATATCATGCTGGCCACAGTTACCGAGCGAACTCGTGAAATCGGTATTCGGCGAGCGTTGGGGGCGAAGCGTCGCGACATCATCACTCAGTTTCTCGCTGAAACCGTCGTGCTGACGGGCACTGGTGGCGTATTAGGAATGGCCTGTGGTTGGCTGTGTCGTCCCGCGACGTATGGATTGCGATGGTTGTTGCAGCGATTCTTCAACGATGTTTGGAAGAGTCTACCGCATCATTTGCAGGCACTTGAGCCGATGTTTGCGCTTTGGTCATTTGTTGTCGCGTTTGGAATTTCGGTGGGTGTCGGAGTGCTCTTTGGAATCTACCCCGCTCGCCGTGCTGCCATGATGGATCCGATTGAGGCGCTGCGGCACGAATAGTGACTTGCCAGACGCCCGGATCTGGTCGTGCTGCATTGCTGTTCGACTAGTTGGACGCGCGATATTCTGCCTCTTTCGGTGATCGTGTTATTCAGGAAGAGGAGTCAATCGGGCATGTCGGCACAACTAAATCAGCGGATATTGAGTGAGCTTGAGAGCTTGGTTCTGATAGACCCGCACACACACATCAACCCGCTTGATCCAGCATCTCATACGTTGGCTGACATCTTGGGCTATCACTATTACACGGAGTTAGCGCATTCGGCGGGCTTGTCACGCAATCAAATCGAAGAGCCGGGCCTCGACCCGAAGGAAAAAGTCCGACGGCTTGTGCCGAAGTTGGCGGACATTGAAAATACCGCTCAATTCAGTTGGCTGATTGAGATGTGCCAAGCGTTTTTTGGCTTTGAAGAAGATCGTATTACGTTGTCGAATTGGGAGAGTTTGTACGACACCGCTGCGAAGAAGATGGCTCAGCCAGATTGGGAAGAGCAGGTGCTGAAGATCAGCAAACTCGAACAAATATTTCTGACGAACAATTTCGACGATCCGCTTACCGGGTTTGATACGAAACGATATGTGCCCTGTCTGCGAACCGACGATCTTGTGTTTCAATTATCGAAACAAGAGGTTCGAGATCGACTGACGAAGGCGACTGGGATTGAACTGGGCGGTGTTGCGTCGCTCAATCAGGCGATCGGAAAGTTGTTCGATCATTTTGTGGCCAATAATGCGAAGGCCTGTGCAATCTCGCTTCCGCCGGACTTTGAGCCAGTTCGTGTTGATGCTGCGGCTGCGGATGTCATTCTGCAAGCAGTGTTGAGTCGGCGAGAACTTTCCACTGATGAGCAACAGACCTTGAGCCGTTTTGTGTTTTGGACGTTGGCCGAACACTGTGCTGATCGGAAATTGCCGTTTGACCTGATGATAGGTGTGAATCGGCGAGTCTACGAAGCGGGAGTCTTTCAAGGACAGGATTTGTTCGATCAACGAGTGTCGTTGATTCAATACAAGGCGCTATTCAACGCCTTTCCGCAAGTGACATTTCCTGTGTCTGTACTCGCTCAGATCAGCAATCAAGAACTGGTCAGCTATTCTTGGATCTTTCCAAACGTGGTCACGAATGGGCATTGGTGGTATTCGAATATTCCTGCCTATATCGAGATCGACACTCGTGGCCGCTTGCAGGCTGTGCCTCGCACGAAGCAGATTGGCTATTACAGCGATATGTATAAGCTTGAATTTGCACTGCCCAAGTTTGGGATGTACCGTCGAATTCTGGCCAAGGTTTTGACGGAAGATTTTGTGATTGAACGGCGTTGGCCTGAAGAACGCGCTGTCGCACTCGGCCAGCAAGTGCTTCGCGGAAATGTCGAATCCATTTTTGGCGTAAACGGCTATTGAAGTCCTGCAGTCACCGTGATGTCGATAATGCTGCTCAGGCCAGCCGCACGCAAAGATTGGCGTACTTCTGACTTTTGGGCGAAGTTGAGTAGATTCTCGCGAACCTCTTTGGTTTGTACTTGGTGAGTTGTTACGCCGTGCCACTCTCTTGGTTACGGTTCTGTTGGGCTCGTTGCAGCGGCAAGCCGCGATTCATACGATCCACAAATTCTGATGATTTGGTTCCGCGGCTTCGGATCAAGTCTGAATGTTCATTGACAGCGTTTTCTCGGAAGATTTGGTCATGGCAACTTTGATTGTGCTCCTTGGTGGCAAGGCGACAGCTCATCCGATTGGCGAGGGTGAAACCGTGCTTGGTCGTCATCCAGCCTGCACCATTCAGCTCGACTCGAATACCGTTTCTCGCCGTCATGCGCAGGTGATTAAGGACGGTCAATCGTACTTTGTGGAAGATCTCGGCAGCGGTAACGGCACATTCTTGAATGGGAAGCAGATCGCGGGTCGAACACAATTGAACCACGATGACCGAATTAAGCTCGGTCCGGTCTTGCTGCGATTCCAAACTGAAGGCTCGTCAGTTCTTGCTACACCCGCGAACAAAGCTCCTGTTCCGCGACCGAAAGCTTTGGCTGAGACTTCGAGCGAAGTCGATTTTGTGGACGACGAAGAGGGTGATAACTGCATTGAAGCGACGTTGGTTGGTGGCGTTGGCAGTCCATTCGGAATGCTTGAAGTTCAACCGGAAGCGAAGCTGAAGGCGGTTCTGGAAATCACTCGCAGCTTGGCTGGTACCGTTGACGTAAAGACCATTTGTCCGAAGATTCTCGACACTCTGTTCAGCATCTTTCCTCAGGCTGATCGTGGTTGCATCCTGCTGAAAGACGATGAGACCGACAAGCTCGTGCCACGTGCGATGAAGCATCGACGTCAGGACGAGGATGCATCGGTAAAGCTTAGCCGCACGATTCTCAATAAAGTGCTGAACGAGAAGACTGGGATTCTTTCGGCAGATGCCGCGAATGACGCGCAATTCTCGGCTAGCGAATCGATATCTAGTCTATCGATCCATTCGATGATGTGCGTGCCGATGCTCGGATTGGATGGCGAGCCGATGGGCGTCATTAACATCGACACGCAGAATCCGCTCAGTCAGTTCCGGAACGAAGATCTTGACCTGTTGATGGCCGTCGGCAGTCAAGCGGCGTTGTCTTATGACAGTGCGCGGTTGATGGTCACGTTTATGGAAAAGAAGAAGCAGGACGGCGAAATGGAAATCGCTCGTAACGTGCAACGCGCACTGTTGCCAAGCGAATTGCCAAAGGCACCTGGCTATGAATTTTATGCCTCTTACGATGCGGCTCAGGCAGTCGGT
>CAIJTL010000892.1 GCA_903823545.1 uncultured Planctomycetaceae bacterium | reverse complement strand
GCCGGACGAGACCTCAATTTGACTGCTGGTTCCGGCCACGACGACGCACTGCTATACGGCGCTTACTCTGGCAGAAAAACGACGCTCAACATGGGCGCTGGTAATGACGTCCTGCTCGCATATGGTATTCAATCCGCCAAAGACGTCCTGGTCAGCATGGGAGCTGGCGACGACGTGCTGTTGATTGCGTTCTTGACTCCTGGACCGACTGCAATCACGACACTCGATGGCGGATCCGACCGCGATGTGATCTCCGACCTCGGCTTCAGTGAAGAGCCAACCTTTGTCGCTCCAGAAATCGCTCCGCGCACGACCGTGAAAAACTTTGAATCAAACGAATTGTCTGAAGAAATCTTCGACCAGCTCGGAGAGGACTTTGAAAACCTGTTTTTCCTGTTTGATTAGCTTCGCATTCCAACTCAAAGTTGGATGATGAGTTCGTACCTAAACCAAACCGGCCCGGGAACTACCCGGGCCGGTTGCTTTTCAGGCTCACCGCTCCAGCACAAGACCATGCGGAGTGATCTCAAACGGGACAATTGCATCATCGCAGGCGCTGCCGCGGTGTTTGGCGACGTGCAGGGCGCGCGTCACTCGCAGTCCGTCGCGCACCTTGCCCATCAAAATGATCGTGTTTGCGTTCGAGAGCGCGTCGCCACTATCGAGCGGTCGTGCCAGCAGATCGTCGAGCATCACTTCGTGTGACGTGTAAAGCAAGAGGCAGCCGACGTCTCGATGGTCGTAACGATGTGCGGCAACGTTGTCCGCTTGCTCACGGAATTTGACGCGAAACAAATCGCGAGCAACCCAGTCATCATCCTTCCGCAGAATCTGATGATAGACGTAGTCAATCACTTGGAACTGAAAGCTGTCACTCGCACGCTCGGTCGGCTCAATGCCATCAAGCACACAGCGGCGGACGCCATGCACGAAGTTGCCGTAAAAGAATTGCACCGCCCGATCCAGCTTCCTCGCCAGTTCCGCGTTCCACTCTTGCCACTCTTCGACCGTCAGGTCTGACTGTGTGACTCGTCGACCACTGCGGCGAAACAAGTGCAAAAAGTCATGGCGGGCACGAGCCTTCTGCCAAATGTCATCTGCATCAAGGTTTCCCTCGAACGCGAATTCGCGCAGGTCCCAACCAAACATGCGTCGCGCGTACTCGGTTTGGTTTTGCGAATCACCCCGTGACGTCAAATCAAAAACGATTCCCGGTTCCCCCTCTTGGGAAATCCCGGCATGAGCGAACTGCAAACCCAGCTGTGTTTTGCCGATCCCAGTTGCTCCCACCACAACCGTCTGCGTGCCAGGCAGCAATCCGCCGCCAAGCATTTCATCGAGCTGAGGATTTCCTGTGCGAAGTCGAGATTCAGACATATAACTTTTCAATTCCGATTTCTGGTAACACAAGCCACTGACGAGTGCGATGGCACACTTTGGCTCACGCAATTGTTCGCTGATCGCGTCGAAGAAAGAGTGATAAGCGACCTCAGCACTCTTTGCTTAGAAGGCTGGCCCACTTTGCTTAGACGGAGCGACTTGCTTGACCTGCACGGGAACCGCTGCTGAAGCAACCTGGCCACCACCACCTCGTTCACGACGAGTCGCATAACGAATGGGAAACGACGGCCAAACATCGTTTGTGATCACCGCCGTATCACCGACAGCGAATCGCGGCCCGTCAAAAATTCGCGGTGGGTAAGACCGACAAACCTTTTCAGAAACGTACTGAGTAAATCCGAGCCATTGCTTGTCTGGCGAAAACGTTGAAAAGAGATTGTCGCGTTCCGACTTGAATCCCAGAAACTCTCGCGGAAGTGGTGCGGTGTGAAGCGCCGTCAGCAAGAAGGCCATCGTCACGTAACCAGCAATCAAACCACCACCCCATCGGACACCCTCGTGGACCATCCGATGCACACCGATGTATGTCGGCGAAACATAGTCGGCCGCAAATCGCAACCCGGATACACCAGCCGCAAACAATCCAACCAAAACGATGACGTCCAATCGCCCTTGCCAATAGGAATTCGTGCCCAACATGCTATCGCAGATCGGCTCAAAGAAATTCATAGCGATCAAGCCAGCCAAAATCGTGCTGATGGCGGTCGTCGCCGCGCCCCAGGCGCCTTCTCCGGCGACGTAATACGTCACTCCAGCGACGGTCAGCAGCAATAAGACGTCAATCATCGGTCGCTCCCACTATTTCACAACTCGAAGCAATTCGTCGATCGAAGTGATTCCCTTCACGACGAGTCGCAAACCTTCTTCTTGCATATACAGCATCCCAGCCTTTCGAGCCTCCGCTTTGAGTGCCGACAGCGCAGCCTTTTCGCGAATGAGGTCTCGCATCCGGTCAGAGATCACCAACAGTTCGTAAACACCGATTCGCCCGCGATAGCCCATCCCTGCGCAAGTAGGACACGAAGCGTTCTCCCCGTCTTTCGGCGGGTGGTACAGCTTGTCGATCTTCTCCGCCGGCAAGTTCGCCTTTTTCAAGAACTCCGGCTTCGGTGTGTATGCTTCTTTGCAATCAGGACACAGCCGACGAGCCAGACGCTGTGCCAAGATCGCCGATAGCGAACTCGACAACATCGAGACATCCACCCCCAAGTCGATCATCCGGTACAGCGCGGTAATCGAGTCGTTCGCGTGAACCGTCGAAAAGACCATGTGACCGGTGTTCGCGGCTTGGCACGCGATGTTCGCCGTCTCACCATCTCGGATTTCACCGATCATGACGATGTCCGGGTCTTGTCGCAGAACGCTACGCAGTGAGTTCGCGAAGGTCTGTCCTGCCTTCGTATTGATCTCAATCTGCGTCACATTATCCATCTTGTATTCGACGGGATCTTCGATGGTGATGATGTTTTGCTGGTACGAGTCGATGCTGTTGAGGCAGGCATACAATGTCGTGGATTTACCGGCACCGGTCGGTCCACAGACAAGCATCAATCCGTGCGGCTGATGAATGATGTCCTTGATTTGGTCTTCGAGTTGTTTTCGGAAACCCAAATCGTCGAGCGTGCTGACCGACTGCGACTGATCGAGAATACGAAGCGTCATCTTCTCGCCATCACGAGTTCCTTGAGTTGCCACGCGGAAGTCGATCTCACGTCCGTCAGTGATCGCGCGGAAGCTGCCGTCGAGCGACTTTCGCTTCTCGGTAATGTCCATGGCGCCGAGAATTTTGAAGATGTTGATGACGTTGTCACCGAGAGCTCGATCGAAAGGCTCGACTGCCAACATCACGCCGTCTATTCGCATACGAACTTGAAGTTCGTCTTCTTTGGGTTCGAGATGAATGTCTGTCGCGCGTTTGATGAGTGCGTCGTAAACCAGTTCCTTCGCCGCCAAGAATCCTCGCGAATTCTCCACCTGCGATGTTCGGCTGGTGTCCCGGCGGCCCGTTGACGTTTTCCCGATGAACTCAATATCCGGTCCAAGCAATTGCTGCTTCATCTTCTTGCCGCCGATGGTGACACCGAGTCGGGCCAACAAACGCAGCGTGACGCTGGTAATGTGCTTTTTCGTCAGCAATCGAGCCGATTCGGGAACGCAAGAATTCCGCTCGCGGATATACAAGCCAAGCGGACCACCCTGCAGAGCCAGCATCAAGAAGAAGCCCAACCCAAAATGCGACATCGCCAGGATGACGAACAATCCTCCCAGGCCACCGAGCAGGACGGCTGAGTTCCAATATTCACTGTTGACCTTCAACGACAGGCTATCCTGATTCACCCACTTCCCAATCCAAACCCAACCAAAGAAAACTCCCACAATCGGAATGAATCGCCACAGGTTCAAATAAAAACCCGAATCTCCTGCCCCACCAAAATCCAGATTCGTAGGACGATTGCCTCGAAAGAAACTCGGTGACGGAGGATATTGCTCGGCGCGACCTGCGACTGCTGGCTGAACGGCGGCAGCAGCCGATGCGGCCTCTTTGGATGGAGCTGATTGAGCGTGTGCATTCTCTGTAGTGACCAGATTCAAAAACATCACGCCGCATAACATTGCCAACCAGATTCGATGGCAATTCGATTTCAAAAGTTTGCGTTGCAACATTGGCCGTGACCTATCGCGATAGCAAGTCATTCCTACGCTCGTTCGCTGACAGCGGCACCGCGTTGAACGAGTGAAAGACGACAAAGGGCATTCCACTCCGAGTGGACCGCCGTCCGCTACGTTTGATGCGTGGCATCGTATTGACAGGTCGCTGTGGTTGCCACAGTGACGCCTGCTCTACGACAAGCTGACTGACTCTTGGCGTTCGCTCGTTTGCCGGTTGTTACCGCTGACTTTTGCCAAACAATTTTCAATCGAGCGTTCGCACAAGGCTCCCAAACTGAGACCAATTCGAGACGCAGCCTTCGGGACCAAGCTATGGCTAGTCATTCCGGGGATCGTGTTGACCTCAAGCACCCACGGCTGCCCAAACTTATCGACTCGAATATCAACACGAGCAAGGCCACGGCAGCCAAGTGCGTCGTAAGCTCGGCGACCAGCGGACTCGATCGCTTTAACGACGCTCGTCGGGAAGGCAAACTCAAAGAGATACTGAGTGTTGTCGTCTTCATATTTGGCTTGGTAGTCGAAGAAGCCTCGCCCCGTTTCGATTTGGATCAACGGCAAATCGAGATCGTCGAGCATTCCGAGTGTCCATTCCGTTCCTTCAATTCCCGCTTCAAGCAAACCAAAAGGATCAAAATGAAAGCATCGAGCCAACGCTTGCGGCAGCTCTTCTGGCGAACCAACAATCGTCACACCGAGGCTTGAGCCTTGTGCGTCCGGCTTGACCGCAAGCGGATACCCAATCGCTGCCGCTTGCTGCTGAATGCGAGCGGCATTGTCCTTCTCATGCATCAAGACATACGGCGGAGTCGGGACACCATGTTGCACAAAACGTTCTTTCGCCGCCGACTTGCTGAATGCCAGCCGAGACGCCGTCGAGTCGCTCCCCGTAAATGGAATTCCGGCATCCTCAAGAATCTGTTGGACATGCCCGTCTTCGCCAAACGTGCCATGTAATGCGAGAAACGCGACGTCGTAACCAGCCCAATCTAAAGTGGTCAGTTCGATCTGAGCAGGATCAATGCGAGTCACAATGTGACCTCGCTCCGAAAGCCCCTTCGCGACAGCGTCACCGCTTTCGAGGCTGATATTCCGCTCTCGCGATTTTCCGCCAGCGAGAACTGCGATCCGTAACGGTTGCGCGTTGATCATGAGTCGCTTCCTTGCGATGTGTAGGCAGGGACTCCGTCCCGACCGCTGCCAAAATTAGATCGGAACGAAGTTCCAACCTACTTGGGGCTTCTACCAAATCTGAATTTCCAGCTCTAGATCGACACCAAACTGCTCAGAAACCTTCGAGCGAGTCAGGTCAATCAGCCGCAAAACGTCATCCGACTTGCAACCTTCAGACGTCACGATGAAGTTCGCATGACGGTCACTGATCGCCGCACCTCCCACGTGAGTTCCCTTTAAACCCGCTTGATCAATCAATGATCCGGCGCTTAGGCCACGCGGGTTTTTGAAGATGCAACCGGCCGATTGGTCAGACAGCGGTTGCGAAGACTTTTTCATAATCCAAATCTTCTTCATTCGCTGCGTGATCTCTTCGGGATCGTCTGATTGGAGAGAAAACGTCCCTTCGAGAATAAACGGTTCGGTGATGTTGCTCGTGCGATAAGCAAACGAAAGCTCGTCTCCCGTGCGAGTCACTAGTTCGCCCTTGGCAGTCATCGCTAATACGGATTTTGTCACTTGGCCGATCTCGCCGCTCTTGCCACCGGCGTTCCCCTTCAAAGCGCCACCAATGGTACCAGGAATTCCAGTCAGAACTTCCAAGCCAGCAAGCCCGGCTTTCACGCTCGCAGAAATCACCTGCGAGAGCAAAGCAGCGGAGCCCGCGCGAACTTCATTACCATCGATCGTCACTTCTGCCAACTTCGGATCGACAAGCTGAATGACCGCCCCGCTGACGCCTTCGTCTCGGACCAGGATGTTTGAGCCGCTACCGAGAATGCGAATGGAAATCTCATTTTCGTAACAGCACGCGACAACTTGCCGCAGTTCATCGCGATCGCGAGGCCGCAAAAAATATTGAGCTGGACCGCCGATATTCATCCACGTCAGCGGAGCTAACGGTTTATCGAGTTGAATGATGTCGCTGAAATCTTCGAGTGAGCTCATGCTGAATCCGATTAATGTCCCCGGCTCCCATTGTCAGGAGCACGTCTCCAGGTCGGGCGGCATCGTCCAAATCGGCAGTGAGTCGGTCAAGCGACGAAACCAAATGAACTCGCTTTCCGCGAACAGCCAGCCGATCGGCCAATTCCGCATTTGTCTGCTCAGCCGCCTCCGGACACTTTTCACGAGCCGTGAAAATCGGTGCGAGAAACACTTCGTCCGCCGCATCGAAACTCTCGGCAAACTCAGTCAAAAGGGCTCGTGTTCGCGATTCCTGATGCGGCTGAAATGCACAGAGCAGGCGGCGACCCGGAAACAGTTCTCGGGCCGTCTGCAACGTTGCCTTCACCGCAGTCGGATGATGTGCGTAGTCGTCGATCAGCGTGATCCCGTTCCATGTCCCGACAATCTCAAACCGTCGACGAATACCGCGGAATTCACGTAATCCTTCGCAAATCGCGGAAGCTGACGCCCCGACATTCAAACAGATCGCAGCAGCGGCAACAGCATTCAGGACGTTGTGATGCCCCGGAATTCGCAGGGCGATCTCGGCGACGAATTCGTCACGATGAAACAGGCGGAAATGGGTTCCCAAGTCCAACGGTCGAATGTCTGACGCATGCCAGTCCGATGAATTCTGCAACGAATACGTTTCAATTTGAGCGACGCTCGAAGCCACCGCAATTCGCGACGCCACGCAATCGTCACGAACAATGAGGTGCCCTTCCGCTGGCAACCGGCTGACGAATTCAGCAAACGCGTCTCTCGTTTCATTGAGGTCACGAAAAAAATCAAAATGATCTGCTTCAATCCCTGTCAGCACGGCGTGAGTTGGACTCAATGTCAAAAAATTCTTCTGATATTCGCAGCTTTCAACCACAAACAATTCGCTGTCGCCCGCCCAACCGCTGACGTGCTGTGTGACCAACTCCGCTCCGACGACTGCGCTTGGCGAAAGTCCGCCGTCACGCAAAATACTCGCGACCATCGCCGTCGTCGTGCTCTTGCCATGAGTTCCCGCGATCGAAATTCCGACACGAGACCGCATCAACTCGCCAAGCATTTGGTTGTAAGAGACTTGCGGAATTCCAAGCTGCTCGGCTCGAAGTCGCTCTGGATTTGTTGGCATGATCGCGGGGCTGTAAACGAGCACATTCGCGTCGCTCGCCAAGAACTCGCC
The DNA here is from genome assembly GCA_903823545.1 of uncultured Planctomycetaceae bacterium. Taxonomy (GTDB): domain Bacteria; phylum Planctomycetota; class Planctomycetia; order Planctomycetales; family Planctomycetaceae; genus SXKJ01. Next base: position 9,079 of record CAIJTL010000892.1, on the reverse strand, counting down.
CGAATGGCCTTTGTGGACTCGTATCCCTTTTCGACGAAGCAATTCGATCGTTTCGTCCGGCGGCGAAAGATCCGAGCCGCCCACGTCGCATCCAAGCCCCTGCAACATTTCGGCAAGCGCCTTCATTCCTGATCCGCAGATCCCGACCAAATGTGCTGACACGATCGCTTCGCGATTTCGATTCGCGAACGACAATCGTTTCAGAACATGAACAATTTCCGGGATGTGGTCCATGAAATAACGCGTCCGAAAATTCGTGAAGACTCAGTCATCGCTCCGATTCGGCGCGTCTGCTGTTTTCGACAGAGAGAAGAATCGGAGAGTAGAAGTATTTGCGTCTACGAAGCAAGAACTCTATTCGGACTTTGCTCCGTTCAGTTCAATGGAACAACGAGCGATTAAAAATGAGGACTGGACGATGAAGAGGCAAAGAAACAAACAGAGTCTCATCTTCCTGTCTTCCATTTTCCTGTCTTAATTTTTGTGCTGCGGCCAACAGCCTCACTTCAATCAGTTCACTCTTCACCCGCGTCTCGCACTGTCCAACTCTTGGGGGCCTCTTCATTCTTCACCGACTAGAAACGACAGACTCAGAAGTGCGGTCTATGATTCAACAGGCCATCTGAACCATCGAAGGCATCACCTGTCAGTTTCGATCGGAGTTCCCACGCATCATGAAGATTGCTCGGCTCTTGTTGGTTCTTGTTTCTTGCCTGACGGCTCATGCAAATGTGCAATCCGCAGAGCGATCAGACATTTTCAAAATCCGCGTCGAAGACGCTGAAACTGGTCGAGGCGTTCCACTGGTGGAATTGAAGACGGTGACTAATCAGCGTTACGTCACCGACTCGGCCGGGATCGCTGCGATTCGTGAACCAGAACTATTCGGGCAAACGGCCTTCTTTTACGTGAGCAGTCACGGCTACGAGTTTCCGAAGGACGGCTTCGGTTATCGCGGCAAACAGATCGAAGTCAAACCGCATGGCGAAGCGAAGCTGAAGATCAAACGTCTCAACATCGCCGAGCGGCTTTATCGAGTGACCGGAGCGGGGATCTATGCCGACAGTGTGCTGCTCGGCGAAAAGTCGCCGATCGAGCAGCCGTTGCTCAACGCTCAAGTCAGCGGTTCAGACAGCGTCGTCACGGCGATCTATCACGGCAAGCTGCACTGGTTTTGGGGAGATACGAATCGGCCCAAATACCCGCTCGGCCTGTTTGATGTTCCGGGTGCGATGTCGTTGTTGCCGAGCGACGGCGGACTGAACCCATCGGTTGGCGTGAACCTGAATTACTTCGTTGGCAAAGAGGGCTTCGCCAAAGCGATGTGCAAAATGCCCGGCGAGGGCCCCACTTGGATTTGGGGATTGACCGTTCTTCGCGATACCAACAATCGCGAGCGGATGTTTTGTGGCACCATGAAAGTCCGCAACTTGCTCGATGTTTACGAGCGAGGTATTGCGGAATTCGACGATGACAAACAAGAGTTCGTCCAACAGCAGCGTTTCGCCAAAGATGTCCCACTCTTTCCTGACGGGCATTCGTTGACTCACAAAGTTGACGGCGTTGAGTACGTCTACTTCGCTGAAGCCTCCACCATGATTCGCGTCCGTGCGACGGTTGCCGCCTTTTGTGATCTCACGCAATACGAAGGCTTCAGTTGCCTCGTTCCTGGTGGACGCGAACAGTCCGCGCAAGTTGAAAGAGACTCAACCGGAAAAGTCGTTTGGGCGTGGAAACGCGATACGGCCCCAATTCGCTGGTCCTTGCAAGAGAAGTTGCTCAAGAACGGACAGCTCAAACCGGACGAAGCATGGCTTAACGTGAAAGAGTTTGGCACGAACAAGCCTGTCATCGCGCATGCTGGCTCCGTGACCTGGAACGAGCACCGTCGCCGCTGGGTCTCGATTTTCACTCAACACTTCGGCACTTCATTGCTCGGAGAAATCTGGTACTCAGAAGCAACCGCCCCGGAAGGCCCGTGGCGCCACGCAACGAAAATCATCACGCACGACAAATACAGTTTCTACAACCCCAAACAACACTCGTACTTCTCGATAGGCCCCTCACTCTACTTCGAGGGAACCTACACGCACACGTTCTCCGGCAACGCCGATCAAACACAACGCTACGACTACAACCAAATCATGTATCGCCTCAATTTAGACGACCAGCGACTGCACCACTTTCAAAATCAAAATTAGGTCGTTCGCGGCGACAACCAGGTTTCTACAGTCAATCTGCGGTCGACGAATTCAATATCAACTCCATCCCCCAGCTCCCCTCCAGCAACAATCGCCGAAAGCTAATGCCCGCAAAGTCACCCCGTTTTACGCGACTGGCAGAATCCACTGAACCAGAACAGCTTGCCTGACCGATAACCCCGATGAGTCTTCCTAGAGGACGCCGCGCGGCGAGGCTGCGCGGTCAACATTGAGATTGTTGTGGCGAGCATGATTCATGCGGCACCCATTTTGGACATGGACGGGATTGCTGACTCTGGGCTTCGCAGGCTGCATCCACGGATTCGATGGTCGGAAGACCTCGACTCAGTCGGTCGCGGACCAGAATGCCTCGGCCCCCGTGGTCGTCGGGCCTTTCCGAAAATCTTTGAACCAATTCGCTCCCCAATCGGGCAAGCAGGCAGGCAAACAGTCGAGCCAACAGGCGGCGACTGATTCCAAGTCCCCGAAGCCAACGACTCCAAAGAGTGAGCCGCGTCCTCGGCTTGAAGAGAGCAACAATTCGGCGACAAAAACTGCCGCGAACAAAACACATCCGGTTCGGCGCGACTCGCAGGTGACGCCGACTCAATATCAGCAGACAAAGCCCGTTGCACAGGAGCCCGTCTATTTTCCAGACGATGAGCCAGTGCAACCTCCGGTCGCGGCATCGCAACAATCATCTGTGGCGAAAAAAGCAAAACCTTCGGCCAACAACACTCCATCTGAGCCGGCTCCCTTCGCAGAGTTTGATCGAGCGATTCCGATTTCCACAAAGTCGAACGACTCGAAAGTCTTACCGGTTTCTGGCAACGAACCTGTTTTAGCTCCGCCGACTGAGAGCAGTGCCGAAACCGAACAGAACAGCCCACCGACTAACGAAGCGGAATCAAACAGCAACGACGCTCAAGCAGAATCCTTGCCGATGATCATTCCCTCGCAATCAGCGAGCAAACCGTCAGCCCCTCGCGAACTGCCTCCACAGGCGACTGTTCTTTCCAAGGAGCAAACTTCCGTGGCAGAAACCTCGAAATCGACGGCTCGTCCGCGCGATGTCGCGTTGTTAGTCGAACAAGTTTTCGAAGACCTCCGCCAGCGTCGACTTGATGATGCACGCGAACGAACAGAGTGGCTCAAGCGACTTGTTGCATCCGGATCCGCCCCAGTTCATTCGTCTGCCGACTCGGTCAGCTCGGCCGATGCCTCTGCAGCGACGAAAGCGGACACCGCAAAGCCGATCGTTTCTCGCGAGCCCAAGCGACTGGATGCGGAAGAAGGAAAAGCGCTGAGCAAAGACGGCGTCTCCTCCACCAAAACACTTGAGCCATCAGCGCAATCCGATGACGACGTACCGTTGAGCAAATAAGGATTTCCGGAAATGTCGCCCTCAAACACATCGAACAATACGCCAACAAAGGCATCCATTCACGATGTCTGGCTTCGTCAGCGCGCCGAGCTTGAAGAGGAGTTACTCGACATCGGCAACGTCGGACGTTCGCAGATCGCAGTAACAAGTGTGAATAAGCACTCCACAAAGAAGCCTTCCGCTGGCGCGAATGTGATTGGACTCGCTGATGCTGCGCTTCCCATTTCGCTGACTCAGCCATCTCTGGTCCAGCAGACATCCTTGCTGAAACCAGCGTCAGAACAACATTCGACCGCGACTTCAACCGAGGTTGAAGTTCCCGAGTCAGTCGCATCGCTGGCCAACATTCAACAATCACTCAGTGCCGCGACGACGAGACAGTTTCTCGAACATCAACAACAACTCGATCAAGAATTGACGCGACAACGCGAGGCCTTCGTCCAAGAGATCAACCGCCAACGATCCGCCTTTGAACAAGAACTTGCCACACGAGACGCCGCTTGGACCACACAAAGAGACCGAGAATGGGCCGCATTGCAAAGCGCCAAAGAAGTTCATGCGGCAGCCGTTCATCGCATGCAAAGCGATTTGGCCATGGAACGCGTTCGCGAGCACGAAGAGCTGCAACACTGGCGTCGCCAAGCTGAAATGGAGCTCACTGAAGCCCGTCGACTGTTTGAACAAGATCGAATGCAGCAACAAGCTGAGTACGCACGACAGCGAGATTCCGAAATTGATCGCTTACGCCAAGATCGAGCGGAATTTGACGCTCAGGTCCGTCAGACCAAAGCCGCTCTTGTCGAAGCGCGTGAACGACACGAACAAGACCTTCGATTGTCCTCCGACATTCACGCCGCACGCTTGCAAACAGAGCGAACTGAACTCGAACAACAGCGTGACGCCTGGACCGAGAAGTTTCGACGAGAACAACTTGTTTTGGACAACGGACTGCAATTCTTTGAGCAGTACATCTCCCGATTCAGCGAAGAGATGAAGTCCGCTCAACACGAGATCCAAGTAATGCCTGGATCACAAATGGCGTCCACTTCAACAGAACAATTCGCGGCAACGATTCCGTTTTCGCCACGATCGACACCAACAAAACCAAGTGCGATGGCGGTCGAAGAGACGCCAACTCGTGGCTCGCACCACCGTGAGTCTGAGCCGGTTTTGCTCAGTTTGGACGAGATCCGAGATCGACTGAATCAAATCAAAAACATCCAGCACCAGAAGGCAGCATGACAAGACCAACTTAGCAGCAAGTTGCCAGCTTGCTCATACACGTGACTTCCCAGTGAGTCGCAGACTGCTCTCAAGCAGAAAGCCAGTGACGACGAGATTTGGATCGAACAACTCAGTTGAAGATAGAAGATAAGCGGACAACGCGGGTGAGCAGGAGGCTCCATGAATCGTTTGAAATTGAATCCAACAACCGTATGGCTCACCCTCAGTGTCTGCTCCGCGTCAATTTGCTTGGCGAACATCGCGTTGGCGGAGTCCCCTGTGTCGACTTCGTCGAGTGTGAGTTCTGATGCGACTACTCCCGAAGAGCGAGCAGCAGCCGCTATAAATCTTGGGAAGAAAAAATCGGCATCGGGCGTGAGTCAGCTTTCTGCGTGGCTCGCGGATGAAAATACGCTCGTCCGACAATCAGCCGCATGGGCTTTGTCTCAACTTGGTGATGCAGCCGAGCCAGCCATTCCGCAACTTTCACAAGCGCTCTCCGACCGCGATGCGCGAGTTCGCTGGGCGGCAGCAACAACCTTGGGCAACATCGGCAATAAGGCTGCTGATGCCGTGGACGCCTTAGTTCATACCGTCCATGACCGCGATGCCGACGTTCAATGTGCGGCGATCATCGCGTTGCGATCGGCTGAGATTACCGACGAGCGAGCGGTTTTTTCTGCGTTGTGTGACTGCTTAAGAGCGGAATCTGCTGACGTTCAATCGGAGGCTTTGGCCACACTCACACACATCGTCCCCAGATGCAGTGAGACAACAAAGCGAGATCTTGTGCCACGCCTGACAAAGGCCATGACAACGAACAACGACGAAGTTCGCTTGGCAACGGTCGTCCTCCTTGGCGATGTCGGACTTGCGGCGACTCCTGCGATCACCGCGCTGTCGCGTGCGACGAATGATCTCGACGAGCATGTCGAGTCAGCGGCGATTCGCACCCTTAGCCGTTTGGCTGACGAAATAGATCAGCGATGGAGCCAACTCGACGCGACTCAGCGTGAAGCTCTTCAACACTCCTGTGAGACCGCCGCGAAAGAACTGTCGTCTCTTGCACACGATGAATCGAACAAGTCTCGCAACCAATTGGCAAACCGATTTCAACAGCTTGTCGATGGCATTCAATTAGCCGGTAAAGATACCTCGCAGAATCGAAAAGCAGACCGGAATGCTGACTCGATGTCGGTCGCGAATGTTGCTGGCCAAACGCTACAACGAAGCGACGTGCCGCTGGTCGACGAGGCGGTCAACCCTGCAAAGAACGGCTCAGCAAACTCCGCTGTTGGTTCTCATGAATTCTGGTTGTGGGGCTTGTACGCCATCATCGTCGGAGTTGGCTTCTGGCAATTACAACGCTTTGTGCGTCGACTCGGCGAAACTGCGGCCTCATCAAGGGAACTCGCAACAGCCAACGTCGTCGCAGCAAACAACGACGCAGAAAATCATGAGACACGGAACATCGACACGGCCTCAAATGCGAAACACTCACCGAACCAGTCTGCTGATGAAGACCAATTAATCGCTCATGTCGTACCTGCGGTTGTGGCGTCGCTACCGGCTGGCAGCGGCGTCGATGACACAAGTATTCAAAACAAAGCGGACTCGAAACCGGTCTCCGTCCCAGCATCCGTATCGAAAGAGTCAGACACCTTCGGCTTCACAACGATTCATAAGCCACATGAACCCGTTGTGGCCGCGCCGCACGAGCGTGAGCAATCAACAGCCAATACACCACTCGCACTAAACGTGACATCGGAGAGTTCGCCGGTGGCGAAACATTTGGAACGCAGCCATGCGACTGACGTGGCAACTCGGCGCGATGCCGTGAATGCGCTCAGCGATATCGCGTTAGACGTCACTGCGAGACTGAATCGAGCGATGCGTGATGACGATTCGGTGATTCGCTGGCGTTCCGCGAGTGCCGTCACTGCCGCACACGGCGCGACCGTTCCACAATTGTTAGCCGCGACCACGTCGACTGATCCTGAAGTTCGTCGGTTGGCCGTGACCGCGATTCAAGGTCTCGGTGGAGAAGCGGTCGCCCCATTCGTGCAAGCACTGAAAGACCAGAACGCCGATGTGCGTCACGCAGCGGCAACCGCGTTGGGCCGTATCGGACTGGGTGCGATCGACGCGATTCCCCAATTGATTGCTGCAATCCAAGACGCCGACGAGCGAGTTCGTGCTTCGGCCGCATTCTCCTTGTCGACATTCGGTCGTCATGCGTTTGAGGCAGTTCCCGCATTGCAGAAAGCATTGGGCGATCCTGCGGCAATCGTGCGATCTCGAGCAGCGTTTACGCTCGGACAAGTAGGACCGGCGGCCAAAAGAGCCGTCAAAGAACTAGCTCGGCTGGTGTCCGACTCCGATCCAATGGTGCGCCGTAATAGTGCATCGGCATTGGGGGGAATCGGAGCGGACGCCGCCGCAGCGATCCCGGAATTGTTGCAAGCGTCACAGGACACCGACGCCGCCGTGCGACGTTGCGCCGTGTCGGTCTTGGGACTCATCGCACCGAAGGCTGCCGCCGACGCACTGAAGCGAGCTCTCAACGACAGCGACAACGAAGTTCGTGAATGTGCTCGTGCCGCATTGTCGTCCCCGTCCAACATGACGTTGAAGGTATTCCAACCGCAAGAGCAACCGGCGGAGTCGTCAAACACACAAGTCCCGGTGAAGGACGAGCTCGCCGAACTCATCTCAATCATTCAACAAAGCGAGAACGAAGATGCTCGCTGGAAGGCGTCGCAGGGTTTGGTCGAGCAAGGGAATCGTGCTGTCCCTGCAATCTTGAACTCGATGCAACACAAAAACTCCGAAGTCCGACGTCAGCTCGTCCACACGTTGGGACGCATCGGAAAAGGGGCTCGTGAGGCGATCCCTTCACTGCTGCTGGCAATGCAAGACGATGATGCCCAAGTTCGCAGTACCGCTGCCGACACTCTTGGAAAAGTGGGGCTCGTTAATCCAGCGATGCTGCAGACTCTTTCAAAAGGTCTGTCGGATCACGACTCCGAGGTCCGACGCATTTCCGCAGCCACGCTCGGTCGCTTCGGAAAGTACGCACACACAACCTCGATTGATCTGCAAGTTGCCGCTCTGGGCGATCCAGAAACCAAAGTACGAAGCGCCGCGCAGGCGGCATTGCAACGCATCACTGAATCGCTCGCCAAAGCCGCTTAACGGAATTCGTCCGCCAAGATTTTGGGCACTGTCACCTTGAGCTTCGAGCAAGTCACCACGCCATTTCGGAGTCGGAAGATGTCACAACTCAATTCGCTTTCCACGATTCGCTGCTCGCACCATGCCACCGAACCGACAACAACCGTCGAATTAACCACAACGATCTCGCACATGAAGAATCACATTGCGGAACTTCGTTTGAGCCATTTGTGCTCATTCGCGGCACTGACTCTCGGCTGTCTTGCTGGATGTCAAACGGCTCGTGAAGTGGTGGACTCGTCGACTCCTGCAATGCAATCCCCAACGAGCGTCATGTCTCGCGCCGGGAACCGCGTTGGCGAATCCTTTGAAACAGCGTTTGAGCCGTTGTCTCGACCAACTTCATCAAACGCTAGCCCTATCCAACAAACTCCCGAAGAGGCAACCGCGAGCAAGATACCGACCTATCCAAAGTCGCTCGCGAGGTACCCAAGCCAAGTCATCCTGCCACCTCAACCACAAGTGGCGTCATCACGACCGACAGCAGCACAACCGAGTCAGCCGCGAAGCCTGAACTCACCTGCAAATGCAAGCAGCGTGCGACCACCGGCCAACGCTCTTACCAATAATGGCCGAGGAAATGATGTCGAATTTCTCGCACCACCGCCGGCACCAGCACCTTCGGCCTCGCCAAAGACCGTTCAACCTGTCGCCGGAAACGCTCCCGCCAACAGCATCGAGCGTCGGCCTGACAACACATTGATGAAGTCCGCCCGGCCCGAATCCGCCCCCGCACCGATCGCTCCACCGGAACCACTTCCCGCGAATTCGGTCGACCAATCACGAGCGATTACGCCGATATCCGCAGTGACCACTCACTCAAATACCAACGTAACCACCGCCGCTGCGACAAACGTAGCGACATCCAACACCGTCAGCCCACCGACATCCGCATCTAACGCAACAGCCAAGAACGCAGCGTTGACCTACACCACATGGTGTCGAGTTCGAGTCCGTAACACAGGTACGCAAGCAGCCACACAGGTTGCGTTGAGCGTCACTGCACCACCGAACGCACAACTCTTAGCGACCGACG
>CAIJTL010000891.1 GCA_903823545.1 uncultured Planctomycetaceae bacterium | reverse complement strand
CGAACTTCGTTGAGGGAAATAACGTCGAGGTTTTCCAAACAGGCGGCTGTTCTCACAAGGTCTCGCCGTCCGTCTCGACCTTTTCCACCGTGAATGTTGAACGTGCCAACCCTCAAGACAGTGCCGTCTGAGTGCGGTTTCTCACGCTCCGCGCCAGCTTCATAACGCCGGAGCAGCAGCGATTCATGCGGCGAAACTGGCGAATGGTTGAACTGTGTCGCTCCTGCGATCGCCAAGAGGAGTGTCACGGCGAGCAAAATCAACTTGGTCTTTCGTGCCCGCATCGTGAAAACAATTCCATTTTCGCCTTAGTGGTCATCACGGCAAACGCTTGTATGACGAACTCCGCCAATTGGTCAATTCGTGACAACCCGCCAGCAAACACGATACGGCGAACCCCGTCGCTTGCGAGTCGTTCGTTTCGATGTCAACATGCCCCACCAATCGAGTTACGACGACTCGATTGACTGGCCATGACCGGTTTTGCCCAGCAACGGTGCGGGGTGACGTCTGCTCAACGGAGTGGTGCGGATGCCTGAGGAGACACAGCTTCTGATCGAAGACCAAAGTTCGTTTGACGAACTTTGTGAACACGTTCGCTCAGCGGGTGTCGTCGCTTTCGATACAGAATTCGTTTCCGAGCACACGTATTTGCCGGAACTCTGCTTGATTCAGTTGGCTACCCCCGAACGATCCGTTGCCGTTGACCCCTATCGGGTCCGAGATCTTTCGGCGTGGTGGAACATCATGGCCGACGACCAAACGACGGTCATCGTTCATGCCGGACGTGAAGAGATTCGCTTTTGCCTCAATCATGGTGGCTGTCGGCCTCAGCGATTAGTGGATACGCAGTTGGCGGAAGGGCTTCGAAGTACGACATATCCCGTGGGCTATGAATCCCTCGTCTCACGGATACTCGGACGCAAGCTGAGCCAACATCAAACGCGGACCGACTGGCGCCGCCGCCCTCTCTCACCAGAACAACTTGAGTATGCGGTCGATGATGTGCGTCATTTGATCGATGTCTGGAAGAAGCAGCAGGCGTCACTCAAACGACTCAAGCGACACGAATGGGCCGAGGCCGAATTTGTTCGACTGGTTGACGATCTGGAATCAGAGCGGAACGACGAAAGTTGGCGAAAGCTCGGAGGTCTGCAAAAGCTCAAGCCGCGACAATTGGCGGTCGCTCGCGAACTGTTTCAGTGGCGCGAACGAGAGGCGACGACGAAGGATCAACCGATTCGCCGCATCTTGCGCGACGACTTGATCGTTGATCTGGCCTTGCGACAGCCGAAGACCGCCGATGCGGTCTTGGCGACTCGCGATATGAATCGCCCCGGTTTCAAGAAACACGTGAATGAACTTGCCGCGTGCATTGAGCGAGGTCTTGCCTTACCCGATTCGCAGCTTCCCAAGCCGATGCCGATTCCGGAATCGAGTTCCGAAGACCACATCCTCAGCAAGCTGCTGCAAATCGTTTTGGCCAATCGCTGTTCCGAGATGAAAGTCGCACTCAGCCTCGTCGGAACCACGGCCGACT
>CAIJTL010000890.1 GCA_903823545.1 uncultured Planctomycetaceae bacterium | reverse complement strand
TGAATCGGCTTCACGTTTGCGTCGACCAGATATTGCGGGCGGCCTTGGTGGTCTTGGATGGTTGTGTTCGCACCATCGATGCCGAGGTGGTGATACAGCGTGGCGAAGACTTCTTGGAACGAGACTGGTCGATCGACCGCTTCGCCGGCGACCTTGTCAGTGGCACCGATGACTTGTCCCGCCTTGATGCCGCCACCAGCAAGCAATGCGCAAGCGACTCGCGGCCAGTGGTCGCGACCAACTTGTTTGCTGATGACCGGCGTCCGACCGAACTCGCCCCAGACCAAAACCAGCGTATCGTCGAGCAGTCCGCGTACTTTCAGATCATCAACCAACGTGGCGACGGCGTTGTCGAAGATCGGAAAATCTTCTGCCTCGCGCAGGAAGATTGAATTATTGGCTCGACCTTCCGCATTGAGGCCGCCGTGCCAGTCCCATTTGCTGTAGTTGAGCGTGACGACTCGCACTCCCGCTTCGATCAGTCGGCGAGCCATCAACATGCTTTGCGGAACTCGCGGAGCCCCGTTGCCGTCCATCATGATTTTCGGGTTGCCAACGCCATATCGAGCGACGATGCGTGGATCTTCCTTCGACAGATCGAGCGCTTCGGCCAGACGAGACGACGTTAACAAGTCCATCGCTTGCTGAGTGAAGACATCGATCCCGTCCATGACTCCCTTCGCGTCGGCGTTGCGACGGAAGCGATCGACACTCGCCAACAAGTTCTTCCGATCTCCCAGCCGCTCCGGCGTTACGCCATGCAGCACCATGTCATCGCGAGTCTCTCCGAGCGGACGGAAGCCCGATTGACCGACTCCCAAAAAGCCCGGCCCCGGTTCGTTGTAAGGCCCGTGAGTGCAGGTGTAGCAAAGGCTGACATAAGGCGGAGTCGTCGGATCGGTCGGGCCTTTGACTTTGGAAACTGCCGAACCAAATTGTGGCCAGCCGCCAGTCGGAATCCCCGGACCACGTGGCGGACGACCGGTGAAACATTGCGTCGCGTCATGGTCTGCTTGAGCCCCGACCAGCGAGCGGATCGGAACGAACTGATCCATCATTGCGGCAATCTGCGGAAACTGTTCGCAGATTTCGATGCCGTTCACCTTCGTGGCAATCGGCTTCCAAGGGCCAGCGATCTCCGATGGCGCGAGCGGCTTCAGGTCGAACATGTCTTGATGCGGAGGACCGCCGACCAAGTAAATCATGATGACCGACTTGGGACGCTTTGAACCCGAACTGGCAGACGCGGAGCCACCAGTTGCAGTGACAGCCGTGGCTGCTTGAGCGTCGGCTGCCAAAAGCTGAGCCAGCGACAGACCTCCCCAGCCGAGTCCACCAATCCGCAAAAAGTTGCGACGAGACATTCCGTCGCAGAATCGTTGGTCGTCAGATTTTCCAAGAAGCGTCAGCATCGGTGGAACCTTCCTGTCGGGAGAAATTCAAAGCCCAAGCCCTGAGATCGGCCTGGGATCGTATCGGACATGACTGATGCTTCCAAGTTCGATCTCCCCGGTAGTTGATAATTGGCACGATCCGTTAATCTGCTGCAATGCTTCCTCAACACCGAATCATCGACCTTAGCGTTCCGTTGGAGCACCTCGCCGTCAGCGAGCCGATGCCTCCGGCGATTCATTATGTCGCTCACGAAGCCGAAGGACTGGCTCAGATGCGGCAGTTCTTTGGCGTTGCCCCGGAAGACTTGGTCTATTCTGACGGCCAAGGTTGGGCGATCGAAGAAATCCGAGCGATTACTCACACCGGGACTCACGTTGACGCGCCGTACCACTACGGAGCGACCGCCGGTGGAATGCCTGCCAAACGGATCGACGAAGTTCCGCTTGAGTGGTGCTTCGCTCCCGGCGTGGTGCTCGACATGCGGCACAAAGCGGCTGGCGACGAAATCACCGTTGATGATTTGCGAACGGCGCTCGAACGGATTGCTTATCAACTGAAGCCGCTCGACATCGTCTTGTTGCAAACTGGCGCCGATAAGCGGATCGAAACTCGCGAGTACTTCCGCCAGCCAGGACTCGGTCGCGACGGTACTCTGTGGCTCACTGAGCAAGGAGTGAAAGTCATCGGCATCGACGCTTACACGCTCGACCGTCCCTTCACTAACATGGTCGCGGACTATCGCCGTACCGGAGACGGTCGCCACATCTGGCCCGCTCACT
>CAIJTL010000889.1 GCA_903823545.1 uncultured Planctomycetaceae bacterium | reverse complement strand
CCCGCAGCGGCCGCTTGCGTGACTTGTTCCTTTTCCAACGACTCCGAAGCGCGGCGAACTTGATCGCGAGTCTCTTCGAGCTGCTGCCGCTCGTTCGACATCTTCTCTTGATTCAGCGGCGACTCCATGCGTGATTGCAGTTCGTCAGTGTCGCGAAGGACTTGTCGCTGCTCGTCCTGCAAACGCTTGAGCTGTTGTTTGATCTCCTCTTTGCGCTCTTCGGTCTGAGCCTCTTGCAGCGCGGTCTGTAAATCTTTGAGCCGTTCATTGAGGTCGTGTTGTCGTCGCGCCAATTCCTTCAGTCGATTGAGTACCTGACGCGTTTCGCGATCCTCGGCTGACTCTTGTTGTGCCTGGGCTTGTCGCTGAGTTTCATAGCGGTTCTTCTCGTCTTTTAGATCGAGTTGCTCCATTTGTTGGCGTTGCTGTTCCGAGCGAGCGTCTGCCTGTTGGCTTTGCTGGCTGCTCGATTGCTGCTGCTGTTGGCGGACCACTTCATGTTCGCGAGCACGCAGTTTTAACAACGCTTGATAGGCTGATTGCTCGGCAGACAACGCCGGTTGCAGCGGTGTGGCAGAAGGCTGCTCGTGTGCGGCCATCTGCTGTCTGACCGCTTCGAGCATCGCTTCGATCACCGCCATGACATGGGATTGTGATTGTTCGTCGGTGACCTTCTCTGCGAGAGCCTTCGCCTTTTCCAACAGTTGATTCTGTGATTGCACGAGTTGCTCGACATCTTCCGCAAACGGTTTCGTTGGCTGTGAGCCGATCTCGCGTCGAACTAGCTTCCAAGTCGCGTTGATAATTTCCTTTTGGCTTTGGGCCAATTGTTGAGCTTGTTGTCCCGCCTGACTGTTTTGTTGTTGCTGCGGCTGCTGCCCCCCTGGAGGTGGCTGGCCTTGTCGAAAGATTTCCTCAAAGTGCCGGACCTCTGCGAAGTACATGTCGCTCGACGTGCGACGAATGTTGCCATCGGGACCGAAGTCTTCCGCCCAGAAGTGGTACGAGAGCAGTTGATCTGGTTCGGCCTTGAGTTCCTCAAACTTGATCGCGTTTGCAAGTTCATGCTTTTGCTTCGCAGCAGCATTCTCACCGAGCACCACATCAACCGGTGTCTGTCCGGCGATCGCGAAGCTCAGCCCCATTCGCTTCAATCCGAAGTCGTCCCACGCGGTCGCTCTCAGGTCGAGCTCCTCCAGCGGCGAGACTTCCAGGTCCTTCGCCGGCTGCACGAGCTTCAGCGTTGGTGGTTGATTGGGAGTGACATTGATCGCGAATTCAAACTGTTCAACGTTGTGACGATCCGCCTCGTCGATGAGTTCGAGTTTGAATTTGCGCGACTTGTCCGCCTTGATCGTCGCTTCGTAAACGTGGCCATCAACGTCGTTGACTCGCTCCACGAGACTGATACTGGATGTGAGGACGACGTTGGATTTCACATCAGCGTCATTTGTGGGGACAGCGTCGGTCGACGTTCGGCTATCTTGTCGCGAAGCGACAGGGCTACGTTGGACGGCGGGTCGACCATCCACCAACGTTGCTGACTTCACCTTCTTATTCAGCGTGCATATCAGCGTCACCTCCGTCCCTTCGACGATCGAAACCGAGCGGAAGTCTTGCACAAGCCGCTCTGCGAGGCTCGTGTAACTTGGGTAGACAAGTCTCGCGTCAGCACGCTCAAGACGCGGATAGTCAAAGACGCCGACATGATGCGTCTTCGAGACGTGTCCGCCGAGTTCCACGTGGTAATCAAACGGTTCTTTGACGATCGCAACTCGCCCGCCAAAGACCGGGTCATCAAGGCTGCTTGACATTCCCAAACTCACCGACTCGCCACTATTCGACGTCATGGTCAACGTCGCATCGGCAGGCATTTCACCACTGACTCGCGCGAGCACCAACAGGCTTGTTCCGCGTTCGATTTCCGTGTCACCGGGTTCAACAACGACAGAAAAGTTCGCGAGATGATCAGGCTTCGTTTCTATGTCTGTCGGCAGCAACTCGGCGATCGTCGTGCGCGGCATCCACGACAAGTTGCTGAGCAACACAAACGCGAACAGGCCCATGCCGATCAAGTGACTGCTCACAGCCGTCGCCACTCGCCGACTGGAAACAACGCTGGCCCAACGATGACTCACTGCGTGATGTAACGCTTCGCGTAATACGCTCTCTTGTAGATACCCGAAACGTCCGTCTGGCAAAGCTGGCCGTTGCTCAATCGCCGCTAGTAACCCGCTTTTCAAATCGGGAAACGCCGCCTCGATTTGTCGAGCAACCCAAGCGTGATCGGGAGTCATCGCTTTCGAGACATACGCTGCCGCGATGACGAGAGTCACCATCACGCCGCCAAACAATTGCCCGAACGTCGTCCACTCCAGTTGGCTCATGGCTCCAAACAACTTCAACAGCAACGCCAAGATCGAAGCCAAGACCCAACCCACAGCCATCGCCCGCCAGAACCGCATGTTGCGATACCGGGTCGCGACCTTGTCGAGTTCCAACCAAAGCTGTTCGTGGATCATAGATGCCTCAATTGCTCAGGCCGATCGCCTTGAATGATTCGCGCTCGACTACTTCTTTGGTGGCTTGGCAGTTCCGTGTTCGGCTCGGCCTGCCCACCATGTTTCCACAATGAGTGTGGTTAATGCGAGCACAATCAGCCAACGCCAGACTTTTTGGTGACCTTCAAGTTCCGTGTCACGTTGTTGTCGGATGCGGTCAACCCGTTCGTTCCGAGTTTGTTCGACTGGGAAGCGAACGCCGCGTTGTTCCAATTGTTCCAGATCAAGCGGCGCAGTGTTGCTTTCGGTGGCTGAAAGATTGACTGCGAAAAGTGTTTCCGTCGAGCCGACATTCGCTCGATAGATGCCAGGCTGATTTGTGTCGGTGAAGTTTGAGCCCGCCTCAAGTCGAACGTCTCGACCATCGGGTGTCTGAATAACGATGGCACCGTCCTGGCGATCACGGGCCGTCTGCTTACTGGACTCTGGCTCGTCATCAGTTGCTGGCCCATTAACGGGACCAGGGTCTTCCGTTCGTCGTAAGTTGTCTAATCTGACTGGCTGCCCAATCGAGACACTCTCAACCGATTCCGTACCGCCGCAGGCGAGATCGAGAAGTGCTCCGATCAACGGCACGAATTTGCTCGACAGCGCCAATTGACTTGTTTCTGGCTGCCAACCACTCAAGAGGGCGAGCACTCGACCGCGTCCGGTGCTTCGTTCAATCAACGCCGGATCGCCGTTGTCGAAGCGAGCCACGACTCGTGTTGTGGCTGAAGCCGTTAACTTGACGGAATGATGTTTCCAAAAGTGGATCTTCGTGAAATCGTTGTAGCGCGGACTGGCGAATGTCGCGAAAAGAGGATGCGTAAAGTCGATCTCGCCGAGCAACAAATACTTCTCGCGACTCGAGGCAGGCTCATTGATAGTTGATTCTTGCGAGTCGTTCGGGCGGACCTCTTCGTTTTTCTTGTTGAGTGCTACGTCGTCCAAGAATGACAACATTGTCGCCAATGCGTCGTCACCATCCGGGACCAACAACAGCGTTCCGCCTCGTTCGGCAAATGAACGAAGCGATGTTTGTAATTCGGGACGAAGAGTTTCCGAAACGACGACAAGCTTCGGTGCCAACTCGAAGGGCAAGGACAGTGCCTCTTCATTTTCAAGCGGCGTGATCTCGATCTGCCTCAGTGGATCGTTGGCTGTTGCCAGTCGCAGATAAAATGGCAATCCATTCGGGTCATTGGCCGCGTCGAGTCCAGCGTACAACACCGTCGCGTTGAGTTTTCGTGGAGGAACGACGAAGAACGTGTTGTCGAAATCGTGGTCATCGCCGCGAAGCACGACTCGATCAGCGGTCAGATTGTGGTCGCCGCGTGGCAAGCGGATGACGCGACTCTGTCCTGGGGGAACATAAACTGCCGTTTGTTGTTCCTCTTTCACGCGACCATCAACATGACCACCACCTGAAAGCGGTACTTCGGGCCGATTCCAGCCGACAAAGAACTGGTCTGCCTTTGAGTCTGCCGCATTCGAAACTCTCACTCGGACGTCCGCTAATTCGCTTCCTTCCTCCGCAGGTAGCACTGTGGCGTGAGCGTTCGTCGTGTTTGCGAGCGAAACTCGCTGAGTCTCGACCGGCACTCGCTCCGGCCACTCGAAAGACTGCAACGCTTCGATTCTGCTGCCGCCTTGGAAATCGCTGATCACAACGATGCGCGGTTCGAACAATGACTGATTGACGTCGCTTGCCGAGTCGAGTTCGCTCGCAACCGAGACCAGCGCCGTGCCGAGATCGGTCGATTCCCAATCGGGTTTCAATTCGTGTAGCCGATTGCGGACCACCTGCGGCTTATCGGCGATCGGAGCGGTTCCCTCTTTTTGAAAGTCGATGATCGTGCGGAGTCGATCGCTGAACGCGAACAGGGCGATGTCATCCTGCGGATTGAGTTCATCAAGCTGCTTCTCCGCAAGCTTTGTCGCCTGCTTCCACAAGTCGCCTCGTCTCATGCTGGCGCTCGTGTCGATAAGCAATGCCATTCGCCTCCCGGCGAGATCGGATTGCGACAACAACGCCGCCTCACGCAAGAACGGACGACAGAACGCGAACGCAATCAACGCGAGTGCCGCCAACCGCAGCAGCAATAAGAAAATCTGATCGAGCCGACTGCGTCGCGTGAGTCTCGGTGGCGTCGGTGACAAGAACATCAACGAACTAAATTCCTGCCGCCCTCGCGGAGAACGCCTCACCAAATGGAAGATCAACGGCAGCGTGAGCGCCGAGAGACCTGCCAGATAAAGAGGGACTAGGAAACCCATTGATGACTCCACTCACACCACGTAACCCGAAGCGTCAGCGAGGGCGAACGCTCCAATGACTCTGATTTGAGGGCGTTCTGAAGCATCCGCCCTCGCTAACGCTTCGGGTTACATGGCTTGCCTCCGTCGTGCCACAACTCGCCCGCGTCGTATTCGCGAATTGATCAAATCAAACAACGCCAAATCCAACGGTTGATCGGTCGTTAGATCATAGAGATCAACCCCCAACGAACTGCACGCTCGCGATAATTCTGCAGCGTGCTCACGGAACCGCCGCTGATATTCAACTCGCGCTGCTTGCGGATCGACATACAACTCTCGGCCCGATTCGAGGTCAAAGAACATCGCCTCGTCCTGGAACGTGAAGCTCACTTCCGCCGGATCGAGCACTCGGATCACGACCACTTCATGGCCCTGCGATCGCAGGTAACCAAGCTTTGTTTCGAGCGACTCCACCGGCGCGAGCAAATCCGACAGCAATACAACAAGACCCCGTTTGCGAGTCGTCCGCGCAACCTGCTCCAGCGGCAGGCCAAGGTCCGTTTCCGTCCCGGCCACTTGATGTTCGAGGCACATCATCAGGCGATGCAGATGCCCGGATCGAAACCGTGCTGGCAGATAATCGCGAATCCCTTGATCGAACGTGATTAGTCCGACCGCGTCTCGCTGTAAAGTCAGGAAGTAGGCAATCGTCGCCGCGGCAGTCTTCGCGTAATCGACTTTGTTGTAGGTCATCGTCGTCGACTGAAACGCCATCGAACGGCTGAGGTCAACAAGTAAGTAACAACGAAGATTTGTCTCTTCTTGAAACCGCTTGAGGTAGAAGCGATCTGACCGAGCGAATAATCGCCAATCGAGATACTTCGGATCGTCGCCGGGGGTGTATTGTCGGTATTCAGAGAACTCGACCGAGAAGCCGTGATACGGACTCCGATGCAAACCGGTCAGAAATCCTTCAACGACCGCTTTCGCTCGCAATTGCAGATTTTTGATCCGCATCAACGTCGCCGGGTCGATATACGACGCTCGCGAATGTGGCCCGCTCGCTCCGCGAGGGGAGTCATCGGGCCGAATAGAAGTCAGTTCGTCAGGTTTCAAACGAGAACTCCAATTGCCATGTAACCCAAAGTGTCTGAGAGGGCGATTGCTTCAAACGACCCTGAATTCATCATCTCCTGAAGCGATCGCCCTCGCTGACACTTCTGGTTATTTGGCTGGTCTCTCCACCGTTTCCAACAATCGTTTAATCACATGATCGACCGAGATACCTTCTGCTTCCGCGCGATAGCCGATGAGAATGCGATGACGCAGCACCGGGGCCAGCAACGCTCGAATGTCTTCATCCGTCGCGTGATTGCGGCCATCTAACAACGCACGGGCTTTCGCTCCGAGCACCACGTACTGAGCCGCTCGGGTTCCGGCCCCCCAACTGACCCAATCGTTGATGAACTGCGGTGACTTCGACTGGCCGGGCCGGCTGGCTGCTGCAAGTCGCACGGCATATCGGACGACGTCTTCCGCGATTGGCACTCGCTGCACAACGTTGTGAAAACGACGGACATCGTCACCGGTAAAGAGCGGTTCGATTGGTTCAGGGCGAGTCGAAGTTGTTCGTTGAACGACGGTGACTTCATCGTCTTCGGGCAAGTAGTCGATCAACACGTTGAACATGAACCGATCAAGTTGAGCCTCCGGTAGTGGATATGTTCCTTCCATCTCAATCGGGTTTTGCGTCGCCAGCACGAAGAACGGTTCTTCCAAAACATACCGCGTTCCGGCGACTGTGACTTGATGCTCCTGCATCGCTTCGAGCAACGCGGCCTGTGTCTTTGGCGGAGTTCGATTGATCTCGTCCGCCAAGATCACGTTTCCAAAGATCGGACCTTTGACGAACTCCATCCTTCGATGGCCATCGGATGATTGATCGAGGATTTCCGTTCCCGTGATGTCGGCTGGCATCAAGTCGGGAGTGAATTGAATGCGTTGAAACTTCAGATGAAACACCTGAGCGATCGACCGCACCAGCAGTGTCTTCGCCAGACCGGGTGCTCCCGTGATTAAGCAGTGCCCGCCCGCGAACAGGCTGATGAGCAACTGCTCGACCACGTCCGCCTGACCAATGATGACCTTTGATAGCTGCTCATCAATCCGCCGCCGAGCACTGCGCAATTGGCTGACCGCCTCTTGTTCGGCAAGAAATTCATCGAGATGTTCGGGCACGAGAAAACTCCTGATCCGCCGATGTCACTTGAAGCGTTAGCGAGGGAGAGCGCTTCAAAACGTTAAGAACTCACCGTCTTTTGAAGCATCCGCCCTCGCTGACGCTTCGGGTTTAACATGACGCCTTAATGCGTCATCGCATAAGTGACAATGTTAATCCCAACCGGGTACGACCACTTTTCTGCGAACTCTTTGAAGTACTCAACGCTTTCTCCTTCGCGTTCCCAGCCGTCGCCGAGGTCCGTGTTGTGGCAGATGATTGCCATCATGCGGCCCTTGTCGTCAAAGAGTGCGCGGTAATGCACCTCGGCGGCGTCCGGTCGGTTGTCGTCGGTGCGACCGGTTGCCATCCAAGCGTGAATGCTGGGCACTTGCGGCTTCTTTTTCAGATCGTAGACACAGTGAAAGATTTCGTGTTCGAGCGGTAATTCGACCGGTTCACGATCAGGGAAGACTCGCTTGATCTCGCGGTAAAAGTTGTCCCATTCGTACTCGCCCCAGAAGTCATCCACCATTATGAAGCCGCCGTTGAGCAGATATTGTCGCAGCCCCACAACCTCGGCTTCGGTCAGGCTCATGCGCCCCGGTTCAATCAGATAGACCCACGGGTAATCGAGCAGCGCATCGTCCGTCAGTTCCAAAATCTTTCCGTTCGGATCGACCTCCAACGCCGTGAGTTCATGCAGCCGATACGAAAAGTTAAGATCGCTATCGGGATAGTCCGTCGCCCAGTTACCGCCGCGTCCGCCGCCGTGTGATGAGTACTTCACTCGCACGAACGTGAAGACATCGGCCTTGAAGCGTTCGTCGTTCTTCCATTCCGGCACGCCGCCACGATCAACCATCTCAGGCCGAAATTCGCGTCGCATGAATGGTCCGCGCTGCGCGAACGCGACTCCGGCGATGGCCAGAAGTAGGCCCAAAAAACTAACCCGAAGCGTCAGCGAGGGCGAACGCTTCAAGAAGGTCAGTAGAAGCCAAGGGACGACATTCAGAATGCGGCGCGTTCTGGAGCATTCGCCCTCGCTAACGCTTCGGGTTAGTTTTGTCATGGCTTCGCCTCGCTCGCTTTAATGATTTCCAACAACCGTTGATGTGCTGCTCGGAATCGCGGAGCTTCTTCCAACGCGAGCAGCACATGTCGCTTAGCTGACGGCAAATCACCGACTTGTTGCAGCGTTGTTGCCAGCTTCAGATGCAAGTCAGCGACATCGATCGGGGTCAGCAGCAACAGCGCCTGATAGCTGTCGATCGTCAGTTTGTGGTCTTGCAACTTTTCAGCAACAACCGCTGCGACACGATGCGGGGCCGGTTGCAGCGGGCTGATTGCCAACCAGCGTTGCGCGAATTTGCGAGTCGCGTCCCAATCATCCGCTTGTGAAGTCAGCTCACACAGCCGAGCGAATAATTCCACGTTGTCGCACTTCAACTCGGCGAGTGATTCGAGCACCGCTCGCTCTTGAGCGACCTCTTTCAATTCACGAAACACGCGAGCCGACATCGCCAGATGCCCGTCACCGCTCGCGTCGCGCGGATACAAACGCCGCATCATGTCGAGCGGTTCGCGTGCGGCGGCGAACTTCTTGTCGGCAATCAATTGCTTCGCCTGTCGTTGTAATGCGGCGTAGTTGTGCGGGTGCTCTTTGACAAAAGCTGCGAGCAACTCCGCGTTTGTTCGCTTTGGAAATTCTGGCTCTGACCAGTCAGCATCGGGAGCCATCTCGGCTGCTCGCTTGCGAGCGAACTCGGCAAATGCTGTATCCAGTTCGTCGAGCGCGCCGGTGTGTCGAGCCAGCGCGTCATTGATTGTGACTCCGTTGCCGAGATCAACGAGTACCTTCTGCAACGCCTCGAAGCCATGTTTCTCCACGATGAACTCAACGACCAGTGACGATTCAAAGTACGCGAATTGCAGATGCAACGCGCTGCGCGGATGAAGGAACGCACCGCTCAGCCCGCTGACCGGCGTCAGGTCGTCGTCGAGCAACATCTTGCGATACAGCGGATTGATCGACTGCCCCCAAGTTGGGTCTGCTTGTCGTTCCTCATAAACCGAGATTCCTTCGCTGAGCCAGCGCGGCATTTTGTTGTGCGTTTTGTTGAGCGTTACGACGTGACAGAACTCATGCCACAACGTCGCTTCCCAGCAAGTCGGGTGCGAGCCTTGCGACGCCGGGCTGTTCGCAGTG
>CAIJTL010000888.1 GCA_903823545.1 uncultured Planctomycetaceae bacterium | reverse complement strand
ATCTTCGCTCAGACATCGCTTTCCTCCTTGAATTCGAGTGGCCAGCAAATACCAATCGGCTAATCCCTTCAAAGCCGACAAATCAACAATAACCCCGCAGTTTTCCTTTGAACAAGACGTATGAACTGACTCAGTCTGACTATGCTGTGATGCCGAATCACTGGCACTTGGTGCTCTGGCCGCGACGTGACGGTGATTTGTCGAAGTTTATGGGCTGGCTGACACTGACCCACACACAGCGCTGGCATGCTCACCATCACACGGTTGGCACAGGGCATCTTTATCAAGGACGCTTCAAGTCGTTCCCCGTACAAAATGACGAGCACCTCCTGACAGTCTGCCGGTACGTGGAGCGAAATGGCTTGCGGGCCAATCTCACGCCACGCGCGGAAGAGTGGAGGTGGAGCAGCCTTTGGCATCGGCGTCAGAGAGATGAATTCGCTCAGCGAGTGCTTAGCGAATGGCCGGTCCCCTGCCCACGCCAATGGTTGCAACTCGTCAATCAACCACAGACCGACGCCGAGGTTTTCGCCTTGCGACGTAGCGTGAATCGAGGTGCCCCTTTTGGTGATTCCGACTGGACCGAGCGAATCGTCAAACGCCTTGGGTTGGAAGTCACCATTCGCCCACGCGGACGTCCCAAATTGGTCGCAGACTCAGGAAACGGTTCCTGACACCTTTTATCTAAGGAGTAATCGGCATGACCAATACTCAGCTCTGTGCAAACGGTCGTCGATTTGCCAGCAGCCTTCCGCAATTGCGGACGGTGTGTCATCCTCTAGGAGATTTGGGCGGAGCAGTGTCATCAGCAGGTTGAGCGAACAATGGCGTTGTTTGGATTCTTCAAGAAGGCTCGAAAAAGGGTGACCGGGGTCGTCAAGCAAGCGATCATTCAGGGGCACAAGAATTCGGGCACCGTATTGTTTTCGGATACGACGCTTCGTGACGGCGAGCAGATGCCCGGTGCGACACTTGATCCTGAAGACAAGCTGCGAATCGCGCTGTCGCTAGAAGCGGCAGGAGTCCACTCAATCGACGCAGGATTTCCGGCGTCATCAGCGGCGGACGTTGAAGCAATACGACGTATGATCGGTGTGGTGAAGAAGCCTGTTTTGACGGCATTGTGCCGCACAGTGCGCGGTGACGTTGATGCGGCGGACGAGGCGCTAAAAGGGAATCCGACGAATAAACGCGGCGTCAGTTTATTTTGTGGCACCAGCCCGCTGCATCGACAGCACAAACTGCAGAAATCTCAGGCCGAGATTCTGGAGTTGATTACGTCATCGGTTGGCTACGCGTCGGAGAAGTTTGAGATCGTCGCCTTCAGTCCCGAAGACGCGAGTCGGACTGAGACGGATTACCTGTGTCAGTGTTATCGCGAGGCAATTGACGCTGGTGCGACGACAATTGGCTTCCCAGATACGGTCGGCATCCTCACGCCGGAGAAGGCTCGCGATTTCATTCGCACGATTCAGGACAACGTTCCGAATCTCAGCAAGGCGCTGTTGGCCGTTCATTTCCACAATGATCTCGGGCTCGCAGTCGCGAACACGTTGGCATGTGTTGCGGAGGGGGCAAACGTCGTGCAATGCACGATCAACGGCATTGGGGAGCGTGCTGGAAACGCGTCGCTGGAAGAAGTCGCGATTGCGCTCTCGTTGCATCCGGAACAATACGGCGTCGATTTCAGGCTCGATCTCACCAAGCTTCATGGCTTGTGCCAGCGTGTTGCCGAACTGACTGGCCTACCGCTTGCGCGAAACAAACCGGTCGGTGGCGAGAACATCTTCGCGACTGAGGCGGGAATCCACCAAGATGGGCTGTTGAAGAATCCCGACACCTACTTGCCTTACCGTCCCGAACGAGTGGGCGCGAGTGGCCTAACGCTCGTGATTGGCCGACACAGCGGACGACGAGCCGTTGCACATCGACT
>CAIJTL010000887.1 GCA_903823545.1 uncultured Planctomycetaceae bacterium | reverse complement strand
TTGGACGCCGTGTGACACCGTCGAATCGACGGCCAACACACGAACGTCAATTTCATAATCAGGTCTCCTTTCGACCTGACCATCTCGCAACTTCCTTGCCAAAACTGTTCAGTAATTTCTGCGTTTTGAAACCGCCTCTAACCAATATCCAATGAAAAAGCCTTGTTCACAAACTTTGTGAACAAGGCTTTTTTTTGAGTGGAGGCAATAGGACACCAATAGAACTTTTTCTTGCCGGACGCGGAGAATGGGGGACTGCGCTTCAGAGGTTGCTCAGTTCTCTTAACATCAGTTGAAGAAAGTCGCTCCGTTTTCGTCGTCACTATTTTCTTTCTTGGGGTAACCACGTTGAATAAATGCTGGCCGGAGACGATTGCGAACATATGCAGCATTTAACTATCAGCATCTGGGTGAACCGTTCCAAACCCGGAGAATCAGCGACCGGGTTGTGTTTCAAAATTACCTCGGCTCCGCTGATTGTCAGCGGTATGATGACGCCTGACTGAAAGGTTCAAGCGAGTGGTAGAACTTCGGCAAATGCGGGTGTTTTACTTGCGAAAGCTGGTCCGCCACGATTCGTGTTGGTGGGGCTTCGATCATGATTCTCAGAGACATTGGCTTGTCGACCTACAAGCAAAGTCGTGGCAAACGGGACGACGAATGTGTGGAATTTCGAAAGTTTGCATTCCAGACGTGCTGCGTTTGTGACCTCTACCGACGTTGTCTTCCGAAGCTCGTCACAGCTGAGACAGCAAAGGTCATGATTGACATCGCCGACGAGGATGGCTGGGTAGCCCCGTCCCATATCGAGCGACTGCTGTCAGTGACGATCTCGCCCTGGAGGGCGTCACTGGCGGACTACTGGCAACGCGACGAATTCGACCGCAAGCAGTTTGCTCTGGAGACGCTGCACGCCGGTTTGATGTGGTTAGCCGGGATTGAAGGCTGGCCCACCGAACCTCTGGTAACGGCTTATCACGGTTGCCAGCAGCGCGAACTCGTCAACGAGTTCTTTTGCAAGAAGACCTTTCCAAGTCCCTCCAGGACGGCCATTATCAAGCTGTTTTGCGAATTCGGTCCGGACGAAGCGAAGCACTTCGCTGTTGTCATGCGTCGGCGCAAGGAATTGGGGCGAGTGTTTCTGGGGGCGACCGTTCCCGAGTCTTATATCGTGTGGATGACACAGCAGAGCTTCTACTGGAGAAACGATCATTATGTTCAAATCAGAATAATACATCCCGATTTCGGAGGACCAACCGTGCATGACCTGACGGCCGTGCTTTCGTCCGTTCCATTGCAATGACTGAGATGATCCAATCGGGAGAGACGCAATTAAATGGCCACAACTTCGGAACTTCGCCGCCTGCTGTCGCTTGTGCATTTTGACGCGCGGCTCAGTTGCATCGAGGGACTCACGGCCTTTCGCAATCTGCTGGAACAGGATTCGGACGGCAGCGTGCTGCGATTCCTGAATCAGGAACTCCCCAAGCTGGATGGCAAGAAGCGGGGCGGTATCGCTTATGTTCTGGCCGAGCACCATCGACAAACGGGTAACCTCAAGAGTCTGCAACAGCTTTATGCAGATGACGATATTGAGGTGAAAGCGAGCGTCCTGAATGCCCTGTGGGGCCAGCCGGGCTCTAATCCTGAAATGAGCCCGGGCATTATGCAGCTCGCGATGGATGGTGCGAATCACGCCTCACCTAGGGTGCGCATGGAAGCCTGCTCTGTATTCCAAAACTTATGCGGGTGGAAAGTGGATGTCTCCGGAGCGGTTGCCCCGTTGCATCGGTTGCTCAGTGACGACAGCGACTGCGTCCGAAGTCAGGCCGCCTGTGCCGTTGGGAATCTGGCCAAGGGCAAGTACGACATGTCAGAACATGTCGCCCAGTTGGGCCAAAATGCGAGGCGGGAAGACATTTCCGTCCGAAACTACAGTGCCTGGGCCTTGTGGCAGATATCTCGCAACAAGCACGATATCGGAGTCGCTGTTCCGGAACTGGTGCAACTACTGGCCGACAACGATGACTGGAACGATCCCCGCAAGAACGCAGTTGGTGCGTTGCTTCACCATGCCAAGAAATCGTCCCAAAATCGGGAGCAGGTAATGCAATGCATCAAGATGGTTCAACTCGACCTTAAAAAATACAAAGAAATCCGCCGACTCCAGGAAGGACTGGCAAGCTTGAGCTAAGCCCGCAGGCAACGGCAGAAATGAAGCAGCGGGACGAGTTGCACTCAGCAACGTCTTGTCGTGCAGACACATTCGGAGCGACTATGATTACTTCGCGTCCGAATTGAACTTGTCCTGGCTGGTCAGGGGGCTTCTTAAGTTCCGTTCTGCAAACGAAAAAAGAGCCCTCGATCGGCTTAGATCGAGAGCTCTTTTTTGCAAGTGGCGGGGGCAGGATTTGAACCTACGACCTCGAGGTTATGAGCCTCGCGAGCTACCGGGCTGCTCCACCCCGCGACAGTGCGCATCAATTAAACCCAAACCTCGACAGCGATGCGTGCTGAGAGGCGGGGGGAGTATATCGGCCAGCCGGTTTCTGTCGAGTAGCTCGATGAGGAAATCTTT
>CAIJTL010000886.1 GCA_903823545.1 uncultured Planctomycetaceae bacterium | reverse complement strand
CCCCCGCCCCGTATCCCTCAAGCTCCGCGGGGACGATGACGAAGCCTGCTGCTCGTGTCGTCGAGGAAAGGATCGACGCGCCGCTCGTTGAGATCGGCTCAATTCGTCCGGACTCAATGCGAACTCGGCAGTAATCAACGCGACCAACCGCCGAAACAATTTTGCTTCCGACGATCGCTCGTTGTCGCACGTAGGGCCAATCCGTCGATCGACCGCCGAGACGACGAATGGCTCGGCCCGCAAAAAAGTCATACGCACACAAACAAGAGACCGGATTCCCCGGCAGCAGAAAAACGAGGACATCGCCAATGTGTCCGATTCCAGCCGGACTCGATGGCCGCATTGCGACCCCGTGAATCGGCAACTGACCAACTTCGGCGAGGACTCCCGGCGCATGATCTTCCGCCCCGACACTTGAGCCGCCAGAAATCAAAATGATATCGGCTCCCGGCGCAGTCATCGCGGACTTGATGAGCTGACGATCGTCAGAAAGCAATTGCATCGACTCGATGTCGCCGCCGTCACGCTCAATCAGAGCGCGCAATGTGATGGAATTGGAATCATAAATCTGAAACGGCTCGCGCGATTCGCCAGGGACTGCGAGTTCGTTTCCCGTCGCGAGCACTCGAACGCGAGGACGCTTAACGACCGATACCGACGAGTTCCCGATCGATGCCAGCAACCCAACATCCTGAGGCCGCAAACGACGACCGGCTTCTAAAATAACTCGCCCAGCAACGACATCTTCGCCTCTTCGCCCGACGTTTCGTCCCGGCGCAACCGCTGTCGTGAACTCGACGAACTCTCCAACTTCGCTGGCAAACTCAGCAGGCAAGACGGCATCAGCACCGATCGGAAGCGGTGCTCCTGTCATGATGCGTGTCGCCATTCCCGGTAGAAGCTCGCCTCGGAACGGGTTTCCGGGGAGCGACTGTCCGACAATGCGTAGCTTCAGCGGGTTGTAGTCGCCAGCACCAGTGGTTTCTGCTCCGCGTAAAGCAAATCCGTCCATCGCAGATCTGTCGAACGGTGGAACATCAAGCTGTGCGATGACATCAGAAGCGAGAACTCGACCACTCGCCTCGCTGATCACGATATTGGTTGCGGGAAGCGAAACAGTCCGTTGATCCAGCCAACCCCAAGCTCGCTCGACCGTTGCACGCTCACGAAAGCCGCGCATTCGCACGTCATCGAAGCCGCAACAAGCATCGTGTGTTGATTGCATGAGTCACTTACGCCAATCCGGCGAGCTGCAGCACTGCTGCGTAATCTTCGGGTCGATTCACATTGCGGAGCGATTGTAGCTCTGGATCAACACCCCGCAATTCGTCGACCGGAATCTCCACGGAATCAGACTCTTGAATCAAAAAGAGCGGTCGCAATCTCTCTTGGGCGACGAGTGAATGAACTCTTTCGACCAACGAGGTTCGATAAACTCCGGCAAGTGGGTGATGAAACTCACCTTCTCGAGGCACCGCGAGTTCGTGACTTTTCAATCGGCGAATTATTTCAGCGATGAAGGTCGGACGCAGCAGTGGAACATCACACGACGAAACATAAGCGGCTTGTGCCCCAAGATCTCGTAGAACGCTCAAGCCACGCTCGATGCCCGCCAATGGTCCGAGATACTCGTGTTCGTCTCGAACGACGTGAGTCTTGCAAGGCAGCTCAGGCAATTCTTGGTTGTGGGCCGCGACGACAACGATTGGCGAAACGACCTCGGCCAAGATGCGGACGACTCGTAAGAGCATCGTCTCAGAGCCAAAAGGCAGGGACAATTTCGGTTGCCCCATCCGTGAGCTTCTCCCGCCACACAATACGATCCCGCCAATGAATTGAGTCAACTTCAAAAGCTCCTTAGACTTTCCGCCATGAGTGACGAACCTTGGTACAAAGATGGATTGCAGTTTAGCTGCACCGGTTGTGGGAATTGTTGCACGGGGCCCGCTGGCCATGTCTGGGTTTCCGAGGAGGAAATTGCTCGGATTGCAGAGCTGCGAAACCAGTCAGTCGGGGAACTCCGAATATTTCACACACGGCTCGTCGGTGCCAGAACATCCCTGACTGAGTTTGCAAACGGTGATTGCACATTCTTTGATCCAGCCACTCGAAAGTGTCAAATCTACTCGGCTCGTCCGACTCAGTGTCGCACTTGGCCCTTCTGGCGCAGTAACTTACGTAGTCCTGCAGCCTGGAATCGAATCTGCGAAGTTTGCCCCGGATCAGGCGAAGGAAACCTCGTTCCCCTGGAACAGATCGAAGCACAAGCGAGCGAATTTGAACTTTGAGGACTTACGCTCGACTTCGTAAGCCTGCGCGACTTTGACGATTTTGTGGATTGAACTGAAGTTGCTGCCTACGGCGAGCCGAAAACAAGGTGTGAGGAATCTGCTTCGCACGTTTAAGGTAAAAGGAAGTCTTCCCGCAAAGTGAGTCTGTTCCGCGACTTGACACTAAATCGAGTTTACTACTACTGTTGTGGCCTAACTCGGGGCTGAAAAGCCCGTTAAATGCGAACCGGCGACTCTTGGCAGGAGACTACCGTCGTGACCAAGAAAGAGATCGTAAAAACTATCTCGGACAAGATTGGGCTGACCCAGCTCAAGACGAAGGACATTGTTCAGCAAACCTTCGATGCGATTGTAGATACGTTGGTTGAGGAACGCCGAATTGAACTCCGAAACTTCGGAGTTTTTGAAGTGAAGAAGCGAGCCGCTCGCAAGGCACGCAATCCCAGAACGGGTGAGCGGGTCGATGTGGCGGAGAAATACGTGGTCACCTTCAAACCAGGCAAGGAGATGGAGGAAAAGGTTCGGTTATTGGAACTTGCTGAGGCTGCAAAGGCCCGGGGCGAGACGATTCCCGACAATGTTCCTCCGATGCAACTCCCGTAAGGGATTGCCTTGCAGTTTGATGCGTGAGGTTGGACCGTTACCGTACGTCGATGTCAGGGAGGACATCATGCGAAAATTGGTTTGTGTCGCACTGCTGTTGGTCACTGCTGCCGTTCAAGTCGGCTGTGTGATCCCAATGTACTCCTCCGATCCGGTCGTCCGTACTCGCCAGATGATCTACCAATCGGAGAACTTGCGGCAGATCAACGACATCTGGGAACGGTTGTGGTTCCTTGATATGCCGGACACCGCAACTCCGTTCCGGACCCACGGTGGCGTCATTTAACGCACCACTGTCCCTGATCGTAGGCTTACTTCACCTTGAGGTGCCTGTAATCTGAGGTAAGCCATGCAGTTGACTGCAATGGCTCGGATTTCCGCTATCGCTGTGCCATCCTCTTGAGGACTTCTACTCCGCGCTGCAAAGTGCGGTCTTCATTGGCGTATGAAATTCGGAAATGTGTATCCTGTGAGCTGAAGACGTTACCCGGAATAATGAGCAGGTCGTTTTTGATCGCCTCGGTAACGAACTCTGTGCCGGTTCCCCACGGCGCCTTAACGAACAGATAAAACGCGCCGCCAGCCGGAGCGATCTCGTACAATCCGCCAAGCTCGCTGAGCATGAAGTCTCGCTTGCGGCGGTAATCATCGATTGATTCAGTGACGTCGACATCGAGTGCTGAAAGTCCAGCCCATTGCACCGGATGCGGCGCACAGACGAACGAAAATTGCTGCAGTTTAGTCATCTGCTGCATCAAACTTTCCGGGCCATGCATCCACCCCAGTCTCCAGCCGGTCATTGAATGCGACTTGCTGAAACCATCAATGACGATCGTCTGCGGATTGAATTTCGCCGGGCTGATGAACGGGCTGTCGTAGCAGAACGAGCGGTAAATTTCGTCGCTGATAAAGGCGATGTCTCGCTCGGCTGCCAGTTCCGCGAGATCTTTCAGTTCCTGCTCGCTGGCAACGTATCCAGTCGGATTGCAGGGGCTGTTGCAGAGGATGACCTTCGTGCGGGGTGTAATCGCCGCTTTGACCTTGTTGACGTCGAGCCGAAAATCGGGATACGAGCTGACGGGAACCACTTTGCCGCCAGCAACTGAAGTCAGGTGCTTATACATCACGAAGTACGGATCGAAGGTGATGACTTCATCCCCAGGATTCACCAACGCGAGAAGAGCGAGCATCAAACCGCCGCTGGTGCCGCTCGTCACGAAAACCTTGCGATCGGCATGGCCGAATTCTGCATCCACGTTCGATTGTAGTTTCGCCAAAAGCGGGGCAATCCCCTGCGTCTGGCTATACGCATTCTTGCCGGCGTTGACTGCGGCAAACAGCGCATCTTTGATGGGCTGCGGCGTATCGAAATGCGGCTGGCCGATACTCAGGTTGATCGGGTCTTTCATATTTGCCGCAAGGTCGAACACTTTGCGAATTCCCGATGCGTCAATCAAGTGCATCCGGTCGGCAATCCAACGGTCAGACATGACTTTCCTTTGATGGTGTGGTGATCAATCGCGAACGACGCTCAGCAATTGGGAATGCGGCGATCAATTCTGCGGATTTGTAGGTGGAGCTTCGGTGAGTGGCTCTTCCTTCTTTTGAGCACCAGGCCACCAGCGAGGAGAAGTCAAACAGAAGGCAACCACGCAGCCGCAGAAAATCCACGACACATAATGATGGCCATGCCCCTGGATTGCTTTCCAATTTGCCGCGGTCCATTTGAGTTGAAACCAAGACTCGACTCGCCCGCGCCAGCCTGCGGGAACCCATGCGGGAACATCGCGATATCTCGTTGCTTCATAGAGGTCGTCGATCGCTTTTT
>CAIJTL010000885.1 GCA_903823545.1 uncultured Planctomycetaceae bacterium | reverse complement strand
GTTTACGGAGCCGCAATCCAAGGGGCCGTGTCCTTCATTTCGTCTCTTTCTCTGCCCGCTTCTCAAATTTCAGTGCGGCTGAGTTCATGCAATATCGCAAACCTGTTGGCTTCGGGCCGTCTTCAAATACGTGTCCGAGATGTGCGTCACAACGACTGCAGACGATTTCCGTTCGAGTTGCGAACCATGATTTATCGACCACTTCACCGACTTTGTCCGAGGCGATCGGTTCGTAGAAGCTCGGCCAACCTGTCCCTGACTCAAATTTGGCTTTCGAGTGAAACAACGGCTGACCACAGCAGACGCAGCGATGCACGCCGGTTTCGTGGTTATCCCAAAGTGCTCCCGTAAAAGCTCGTTCGGTTCCTTTGCGGCGAGTGACTTTGAATTGTTCCGCCGTCAAACGCGTCTGCCATTCTGCATCACTCGCCGCAATCGGCAACAAGCCATCTTCAGTTTCGTGAGATTTTTCTTCAGATGACGGACCGGTCGGAGAGTTCGTATTCATGGACTGAGACTCCTGATTGGATTGAGCTTCGGTGATAGTGGTCTGCGAACCAGGTTGACTCTGTGAACAACCCGCAGTCAAAACGGCAATGGCAAACGGCCACAGGACGAGGAGGCGAGACTTGGACATAGACAGTCCCTTTAGAAATGTGCTGAGATCGGATCTATTCTCGTGACTTCGATGCTGTCGATCAGCTCAAGGTAACTGAAAATTCAATTCACGGCTGCTGAGCGAACTGCTCTTGCAGCGCCTGTGACAGCGCTTTTGAGAACTCGACGTATTGCTTGTCGAGGATTTTGAAGTCGGTCCCGGTGAGGTCTTCAAGCGTGGTAACCGAACTTCCGTGTTCGGCTTGTTGATAGATTAACCGCAAATGTTCGATGAGGTCGTCGCGATAGCGACCTTTGTCGTAATGCATGAAGAAATGAACGATGCCGGCCGCTTGGCTGTAATTGTTTTGCAGACGTGGGTGAGCCTGATAGGCGTCTTTACCCAAGCGAGTGAAGTCTTCCAACGGCATGTAATAGCCGTCTTTCAAAAGACGTTCACGGGCTGTCGCGAAGCGAATGCACCGTGGATCCCCCAACGTTAACCGTCCTTGTTGTCGTTGGAATGATTCGATGTAACACGCAAACCCTTCGATCAACCAGAAGTTCGCACGGTTGGCGATCATTGGACTCGGTTTCAAGTGTGCCGCCAGCAATTGATGCGTCGCTTCGTGATACATCGTGGTTTCCGCCGACACTTCTGGATTCTCAAAGCTGTAAACTATGCGGTCGTCGGTGTCGTACACGCCGTTACTCAGCGCCAAGATTTGACCCTGATATCTCGGTTTCAGTTTTGTGATGTACTCCTCGCGCGAGCTGAAAAAGTGAATTTGGAACGGCTCTTTGATTCGTTTATGTGAGACTGTGGTTTTCGCAAACAGCTTTTCAAGTTGCTGAGGCGTGTCGAAGAATGCGGCGAATGTTTGCTGGAAAAAACGATGGAACTCTTCGAGTGCGGTCGCCAATTCAACGCCCCGCTCAAGACTATGATTTGTCTTCAAGAGATAGTGCTCGGTCTTGATTTCCCACGCTTTGCTGAAGTCTTGTCGCTGTTTCGCTTCGTCTTTAGCGGACATCCATTTGCCGACATAAAACCGTTCGCCATTTTGGTAGCGATCAACATGAGTTGCCGGCAACCATCCAAATTGAGCGGTCCAAACCTCATTCTTTTCAAGCCGCTGTTTTTCGAACTGTGAAACCCATTTGTCTTTATATCGCACATATCCAAGCAGCCGTCGGGCGCGCTCATGGTCCGAGTCGTGAAACACCGCTTCGCGAATCAACTGAAATGCGTAACTCGGAAGCTTGCTCTTTACCGCCTGTTGCGCGAGGGAATCGAGTTGCTTCGCGTACTCTTTGCGGTGATCGCGAAGTTGCGTCCGCCATTCGCGCTCGTCATCGGAGAGATCGGTAGGAATAGGGGGTTGAACGTTGGACGGCAGCGGCTCAAATCGGAGCAAGTCTGGATCAACCGGTTGCGCCATGCGGCGAATTTGCATCGCGATGACGTTGAGGTTTCGCTCTTCACACGTTTGAGCAATCCGTTCCAATCCTTCTGACATTCGGATGTAAGCGGCTCGATGTTGCTCCTGTAGATTCGCCAACGCCCGTGCGGCCTTAGCCACTGTC
>CAIJTL010000884.1 GCA_903823545.1 uncultured Planctomycetaceae bacterium | reverse complement strand
TTTGGGTTCGCCGGATAGGGTAGCAACTCTGTATTTGATCCCGATTCGGATGAGGCCACTCGCTCGCGAGCCGCGTCTGATGGGTCGATGTACGTCAGCGCGACTTGGCCGTTCGCTTGCCAGCGTTCGACAATCGACGGATCGCGGGCGATCAATTTTCCCTCGCCGTGAGCGATCGGCATGTCGATCTCGTCGATGCCGCGTAGAAAGACATTTTTGGAACTGGCGACTTTCAGACGAATCCACAACGCCGTGTACTTGCCGTTGTCGTTCCAGGTCAGAGTCGCATCAGCGGCGATATCTGACCGAGGTGGCCATGAAGTCGATCCTCCGGGGAGCAAGCCCGCTTTCAATAAGACTTGGAAGCCGTTGCAAATCCCTAGTGCCAGCTTGTCGGCTTTGAGGAAATCCCCCAGCGCCTCACCGAGATGTCCTCGCAATTGGCTAGCAAAGATGACTCCCGCGCCGATGTCGTCGCCGTAAGAAAATCCGCCCGGCACGCAGAGAACTTGATACTCGGCCAATTGCTTCGGGTTTTCCAGCAATTGAAACAGATGCACCCGATCCGCCTTCGCTCCACACGATTCAAACGCGAACGCAGTTTCTTCGTCGCAATTAGTTCCAGGAGCACGTAGGACACAAACACGTGGGACAGGCATGAAATGGCTCAAACAAAAATGGCAGAAATTCAATTCGATCAACCGGCGGATCGAAACGCTCCGACCGCTCGCCAGGACGTGGGCGGGATGCTATTGGCCAAAGTCGGTGGCGGCTAGCGCTGCGGTTGCTGCGATTGAGGTGAAGATGAGGAGCATTGATCGTTGGTTAACGGGAAGATGAGCAATGAAGCAATGCGGGGGTTGATTGCTGTGACGGGGTCAACGAGGTGAAGTGTGGGAATTCAGTGAGGATTGCGGAGGACGGGCTTTCGTCCGCTTGGACCGGATACACAATGCTCTCGCGACGGGTTTCTCCGATGAGAGAAGCATGGCGAAATTTGGGGAACTCTCTGAATTTGCTCGATTTGCGGCGATACGGAAGTAAGGTTTCTGAAGTAGCGGGACAGAGGCGACATTTCATGCGGATCATTTCTTGGCTGTCGAGTGTGCGATCGACATTGCGGCGGCGAACGGTTCGAGCGAATCGGGGATTGCGAATTCACCGTCACGTTTCCGCCATCGAGTCCCTGGAAACACGCGAATTGTTGGCGGCGACGATCTCATACAGCAACGTAACTCGCGAAGTTCTGATCAACGGGACGGCGTCGGCGGATTCTGTGACGGTCAATGCGGTGAGTGCCACAACGACGGCAGTCAGTGTGGTCACGTTGGGACAGTCGATCGAGCAGACCTTTCTAAACAGCGACGTCAGTCGTTTCATTTTCTTGGGTGGCGCTGGCGACGACAGCCTGCTCGAAACGACCAATCTTCCGATCGACATCTATGGCGGCGACGGGAATGACACGCTGGCGGTTTCTGGCGACGCGAACTTCGTGCTGACGAACACGTTGCTGACCGGACACGGCAGCGACACTTTGGCGGAAATTGAAATCGTCAAAATCACAGGCGGGATGTCGGCCAACACGATCAACGCATCAGCGGCATCGATCAAACTCATCGCGTTTGGTGGCGGCGGCAACGACACGATCACAGGGAGCCTCCTGAACGACGAGATTGATGGAGGCGACGGAGCGGACACGCTGAATGGATTCGGCGGCAATGACACTGTGACCGGCGGCAACGGCAACGATTGGGTGATGGGGGGAAGCGGAACCGATTTCTGCGATGGCGGCGCAGGAGATGACAAAGTCGAAGGACTCGGCGGCAGCAATGACACAGTACGTGGCGGACTCGGCAATGACACTTTGGATGGAGGCATTGGAACGGGGGACATGGTTTCGGAAGTGGGTGATGCCAACTTCACGTTGACAACCACGACACTGACGGGACTTGGTACAGACACGCTGCTCAACATCAAGGCGGCTCAATTCGTTGGCGGCGCGGGAGCCAGCAAGATCGACGTCTCGGCATTCGGTCTGCCGACAACTCTGACCGGTGGTGCGGGGAACGACACGCTCATCGGCAGCATGGCGAATGATCTGCTGGTCGAATCGGCGGACGTCAATTTCACGTTGAGTGATACGCAACTGACAGGACTTGGCACCGATTCGCTGTCGGGTATTGACCGAATCATTTTGACGGGTGGTGCGGGAGCGAACCTGATCAACGCCGGAGCAACCACAAAGCCGATAACGCTCACGGGGGGCGACGGTAACGACACGCTCATTGGTGGAACGGCAACTGACCTGATCGATGGCGGCAACGGAAATGATCGCATGACTGGCGGAAGTGGCGTCAACACTCTGCTAGGTGGTTCCGGAACCGATCGACTCGTGGAAACGGCTGATGCAAATTTTGTCCTCTCGAATGGTTCGCTCATCTCATTGCAAACGGAGTTGATCAACTCGTTTGAAGAAGCGGAGCTGACTGGCGGAGTGTCTGCGAACAAACTCTCGGTCAGCGGGAACTTCATCGGACCAGTGACACTCAATGGCGGTGACGGCAACGACACGCTGATTGGCACGCCGCTGAATGATGTGCTCAACGGCGGCAACGGCGATGACTCGCTCAACGGAGTCGGCGGCGACAACACGCTCGATGGCGGAGCGGGGAATGACATCCTCTTTGGTGGAGCGGGGAACGATTCGATCTTCGGCAATGCCGGTAACGACATCGCGTCAGGTCTCGATGGCAACGACACAATCATCGGAGGCATTGGAAACGACACATTACAAGGCCAGTACGGCAACGATTCGCTCGATGGCAGTGCGGGAGCAGACATCGTCCTTGGTAGCTACGGCAATGACACAGTAATTGGTGGAACCGGTCGCGATTTGGTCATCGGCGGATACGGCAGCGACTCAGTTCACGGCGGCAACGACGACGATCTCGTGATTGGTGGGACGAGCAAGTACGACAATAACTTGACGACGCTTGCTCAGATCGTCGCGGCTTGGAATGGGGCCGCGACGTATGCCAGCCGTGTCACTCAATTGTCGAACACGGCGACCGCCTATTTCCTGAAATCCATGACGCAATACACCGACGTCGCGTCGGTCTACGATGACTATTCAAAGGACACGCTGCTGGGTGGCCTGGGACAGGACTACTTCCTGCGACCCGGCGATCCGAATGGAGCGACAATCGACACGACCTCCGATCGTGTCGCCGCGTCCGAGCAAATGAACGTGTCGGTTTACGGCTCCGAATCGGCGGGGTTCTTCCCGGCGAACATGACAAAACCGGGATACCTCGCAACCTTGAACGATCCGACGTTCGGCACGCCGATCACGCGGATCACCAACGATCCTGGCGCGCCACTGACACTTAACGTCAACACGGGGGGAACAGCGTCGA
>CAIJTL010000883.1 GCA_903823545.1 uncultured Planctomycetaceae bacterium | reverse complement strand
CTTTACGGAGTTTCCACGGCAGCGTTGAATCAAGCCGTCCGGAGAAACATCGCGAGGTTTCCCGACGACTTCATGTTTCAACTGACCAAGGAGGAGCTTGAAAATTGGAAGTCACAATTTGTGACTTCCAATTCCACCACCAAGATGTCGTTGCGAAAGCTCCCATTGGCTTTTACCGAGCACGGCATCGCCATGCTTTCCAGCGTCTTGAACAGCGACCGGGCGATCGCGGTCAACATCGAGATCATGCGGACCTTCGTGCGACTGCGGCAGTGGCTGACCTCGAACAAGGATTTGGCCAAGCGGCTGGATGACCTGGAAATGAAGTACGACCGGCAGTTCAAGAGCGTGTTCGATGCCATTCGCCAGTTGATGACTGCCCCCGTCACAACACCAAAGAAAGGCCGGATCGGTTTTCGTGGACCACATGAAGAATCGAAAACCGATAACGATTCCAATGACTCCCAAAGTCGCGAACAACCAAGAGCAAAACGGAAGCCTTCTCGACGATCTCGCTCAGCCTGACTGTTACTGATGCACCTCACGCAGTCGTTACGCAATCGACTTCTGAGACACGACGTTGGCAAAGTCGCGAGGCTGATATGGCAGGTAGCGAACCATGCGGATCTTGGAGTTCTTGCGAACTTTGTAAGTGATCCCTCGCCAACTGACTCGACGAAGCATGAGAGCTGAGAGGAATGCGGCCGCTGTGAAGTTGATGGTGAATAAGCCAGCGGACATCGTGTGGAAGTCAAAGCGAGATTTCTGAACGATCCCTAAGCGGCGAGTCATTGCGGTTCGCACGGCGCGGGCGCTCTGTTTGAGCAACAGCACTTGAGTGACATATCCGCTCAGGAACGCGAGGCCCGAAACTAAGGCCCACATTATCTCGCCCGACATGGCGTTCGACACCGTTGCTACGATCAGGCCGACGGTCCACATCGTCTTTAGCAGCCAAAAGGCAGCGAGAGTTTTTCTCGCGGGATGGTGGAGCAGCGTGAAAAGAATTTGGCGGCGAATGAACTGAAAACATCCAACCAAGTCGATCGACTCGTCATTCACTAAGATCACATTGGGAACGATTTGCAGCCGCATGCCCAACTCTTTCAGAGTCGCCGCCAGCGGGGCGTCTTCGCAAATGCAATTGCGCCAACGCTCGAGCGTTCGAGCGTCACTGGCCACTTCGCTTCGGATCGCTAGCGAGCCACCCCACGGGACTTGGAATGAGTGCATCTGGACGACAGCGTCGCCGTTCCACTGACGACGGACGGTATCTGGGAGTGAGTCGCCTTGCGGGCAATACCAGCGGATGCCGCTTGTGGCTCCGACGGTTGGATCACTGAAGGGAGCGACTAACTCAGACAACCAATCCGGATCTGGCTGAGCGTCTGCATCAATGAGTGCGAAGTACGCGGTCGAGTCGCTTAATTCCTCAATCACTTGAGTCAGCGCGCTCACCTTCAAGCCGCACGTTCGCCTGGGATTCTTCAAGACATGAATGTGAACCGGAAACTGCGGATGTGCCTGAAAGACTTCGTTGACGACTTGCGCCGCCGGATCGTCAGCTCGATCCAAAACAACATGCAACGCGAACGAGCCGTAACGTTGATTGAGAAGTCCTCGCAAGCATCCCGGAAGCGATGGGTCGGCTCCGCGCAACGGCAAGATCACCGCCACCGGAGCTTGTTTATCTGCGTCGACCTTGGGCCAACTCAGATCGAAATCTTTCACGAAGCGACGAGTCCAGCGAGCCTGTAACGCCATGACAAACACGACTGCACAGCACGCCAATAATGTGAGCGTTGGCATACGACACCAATCATCTTTCATCCGCGATGATCTATCTGGCTAACGATTCAGATCGCACCAGTTCGTCCGAGAAGTCCGGTCATTCGATCTGCACAACGCGATCTCATCGGGTTGGGCGAAGGAAAGAACGCACGCAATCTCT
Organism: uncultured Planctomycetaceae bacterium; assembly: GCA_903823545.1. Lineage (GTDB taxonomy): Bacteria > Planctomycetota > Planctomycetia > Planctomycetales > Planctomycetaceae > SXKJ01. Next base: position 1,865 of record CAIJTL010000883.1, on the reverse strand, counting down.
GCGTTGCTTAGAAAACGGTGAGCCGTCGGACAATCAAAACGCATGATCGTTACGCCTTCACTTTTCCCTGCGACTGGACCAGCGAAAGTTGCCGACGGTCTGCTCGCTCTGGAACAACCAAGCCCTGTTATCTCGGCACGCCGTTGCCTACAAACCAACTCACGAAGGCGGTCGGCAAATAGAAATTTACCAGTACGACGGACTTCCAGTCCGTCGGTTGCGTGATTCGACGGACTAGAAGTCCGTCGTACCAAAAACGGTCTAGTAAGTTTTCACCCGCCGCTCGCCCAACACATCAGGGAACGTTCAAGATGTAGCCCGTAGCGGCTGTGATTTTGTTTTATGGCAGACTGCTCGCCTACCACATTCATCTTGAACACAAGCAGGCGAGCTAATCGTTCTACGAAAGGGACGCTGATGTCTACGCAAACTCGTCGTTCGTTCTTGCAAAGAACAACTCTTTCCTCTGCGGCCACAGCGAGTGTGTTGCTGTCGCAGTTCGATCAAGTGGCGAAGGCTCAAGCAAGTGAGCGAGTTCGTGTCGGGATTATGGGGTCCGGCGGTCGAGCGATGTCGCTCATTCATTCGTTTGCCTCGAATAAGTCGGTCGAGGTCGTAGCGATCGCGGACTTGGACGCGAACAAGCTGCCAAAGGGACTCGATGCTGCCGAGAAATTGCAGGGGACGAGACCACGTGGTGAATCTGATTTTCGGAAGCTGATTGACGACAAGAAGATCGACGCACTCGTGATTGGGACGCCGGATCACTGGCATGCGATTCCAACGATCTTGGCGTGTCAGAACGGCAAAGACGTGTATGTCGAGAAGCCGGACAGCCACAATATCATCGAAGGGATGCGAATGGTCGCGGCAATGCGAAAGCACAAACGCGTCGTGCAAATGGGATCGCAACATCGCTCGACCACTCGACTGCAATCGGCGATCGAGTTCGTGAAGAGCGGCAAGCTCGGTCGATGCGTCGTCGCAAAAGCATGGGAGAGTTCCAAGCAAGGTCCGATCGGCTTTCCGCCGGATGGAACGCCTCCTGCCGGTGTCGATTATGAAATGTGGATGGGGCCAGCTCCAAAGCGACCATTCAACATCAACCGGTTTCATGGTCGTTGGCGTTGGTTGTACGACTACGGCACCGGCGATCTCGGTAACGACGGCGTACATCGCTTGGATATGGCGGTCGCCCTTTTGGCCGCAGCGTGTGAGGTCCAAAAGGATGAACCACTCGGACTGCCGACACACATCTTCGCCAGCGGTGGCAAGTGGTACTTCAACGACGCTCAAGAATTTCCTGACACGATGCAAGTCAATTACGAGTTCGGCTCAGGCAACGTGAAAGACGGGATGCATCCGAAGCTGCTGACTTACGAAATGCGGATTTGGGCTCCCTACAACTACCTCGGTGAGTCCGAAGGTTCGGCGATATTCGGCGATCAAGGCTACATGGTTGTCGGCAATTCACGCTGGATCGCATACGACAAAGGCGATCGAGTGCTTGCGAAGGGCGAAGGTGACAGCGACGAGAAGCCGCACGTTCAAAACTTCATCGAGTGCATCAAGTCGCGAGCAAAACCCTTCTGCGATCTGGAAACCGTCGGCCATCCAGCATCAGTGCTGTGTCACGCAGGCAACATTTCTGCGCGAGTCGGTCGCAAGCTGACGCTCGACGCCGCAACCGAAACCTTCATCGGCGACGCAGAAGCCAACACTCTGCGAGGCCGCCACGAATGGCGCAAGCCGTGGGTGTTGCCGGAAGTGTAGCCCTCTCGCACCGCAAGAGGATTGCTAAACGCTTCGCCGATGCCAGACACACGATTGACGATCAACCACAAGTCGACGGCGAGTGACGTGGG
>CAIJTL010000882.1 GCA_903823545.1 uncultured Planctomycetaceae bacterium | reverse complement strand
GGCTTCACTGCTGGTCGTACGATTGTTTTCTTTTCTGGCAACGGTTCATCAAACAGAGAATCTTCGATCTCTTTTGAAGCCGTTTGCCTCGTGGCGGTAGTTTTTGAAGCTTCCTCGTTCGCTACTTGCTTGTTGTTCGTAGACTTCTTCGAGATTGCGAGATCGCCTTCAGCATCACCGGTTCGCTTACGTGAAGCGACCGACCGTTCGCTTTCGTCCGAGTTGCGAAAACGCTCGGAGTCGGAGTTCTTTGATTTTGCCTTATTTTTGCCGTCATTTTTCGCGACGCGTTCGTCCGTGGCATCCCCATCTTTGAGATATTCGGCCTCGGGGCGGACCTTCTTCTTGTTGATGAATTTGCCCCTATCCACAAATTCTCTTTTGGATGCTCGTTCGTCTCGATCCTTCTTTGCAAAGAAGCGAGGGCCTGCATGGCAGCCCAAGAACGACGAACCCATTAACAAGGCGAGCCCAACAACAGCGGCCCGGCATCTCAGCGATTTGCGACCGTTCACGGCAGAATTCCTAGAGCGCGTTGAACGTAACCGACCTCTCCGAATCCATTCGGAAAGCTTTGTCTTCGTCGGCATCATCGACCTTGCGGAAGGCACCGCCTTAAACCGCTTTCCTGCCCACGGAAACTCCCTCCGAGCGCCAATCACTACCTAAACCGCCAAAGCTGCCAACGCCGTTGGTCACAAAATGATAAAGGTCGAGCAATTCATCAAAAATTGCTCGGCCGCCGTTTCGTGTCTACACAACGCGATATTAGCGATCCCTACGTCTTCAACATGCTTTGTTCGACGTATTTCGTATGGACGGTTCCAGCGACGAAATTCGGATCGTTGAGAATTCGTTTTGCGAGTGGGATTGTGGTCTTCACTCCTTCGATCACGAACTCATCGAGTGCTCGACGGCAAGTTGCAATCGCTTCGGCTCGTGTCGGACGGTAAATGATCAGCTTTCCAATCATCGAATCGTAGTACGGCGGAATTCGATAGCCATCGTAAACATGCGAGTCAAATCGGACTCCTGGACCGCCCGGAAGGCGCAGTTTGGTAATCGTGCCTGGCGAGCCTCTGAAGTCGTGATCCGGGTCTTCTGCATTGATGCGAACTTCGATGGCGTGTCCGCGACACTCGATCTCTTTTTGCTTGAACGGTAGCTCTTCACCAGCCGCAACTCGAATTTGAAGCTGGATCAGGTCGGTCCCCGTGACCATTTCTGTCACTGGATGCTCGACTTGAATGCGGGCGTTGACCTCAATGAAGTAGAAGTTGTTTTGCGGATCAACGATGAACTCGCACGTTCCTGCATTCGTGTAATTGGCGGCTTTCGCCAAGCGAACTGCGGCCTTACAGATTTCTTCACGAACCGACTTTGGCAAATTTGGACTGGGGGACTCTTCGACAAGTTTTTGGTGCTTGCGCTGCATCGAGCAGTCGCGTTCCCACAGATGCACAACATTGCCATGATGGTCGCCGATAAATTGTACTTCGACGTGTCGAGGATTCTCGACATACTTTTCCATGTAGACGCCAGCGTTCTTGAAGGCTTTTTCGGCCTCCATTGCAGCCTGTTTGAGGCCACTCAGAAGCTCGGCTTCATCGCGTGCCACGCGCATTCCTTTGCCACCACCTCCAGCGGTCGCCTTGATGAGAATCGGATATCCGATTTCCTTCGCCGTTTTCAATGCGTACTTCTCGTCAGTGACCAACCCTTCTGTCCCAGGCACGACTGGAACCTTCGCTTCGATCGCCGCATTACGGGCGGAAACCTTATCACCAAGACGCTGCATCGCTTCATGGCTGGGGCCGATGAAAGTGATGTTGCAGTCCTTGCAGACTTCAGCGAAGTGCGAATTCTCCGAGAGGAACCCATATCCCGGATGAATCGCCTGAACTCCACCGACCTCGGCCGCGCTGATGATCCTTTTGATTTGCAGGTAGCTTTCACTGCTAGATGCCGGACCGATGCAATACGACTCATCGGCCATCGACAAGTAATGAGCCCCTCGATCCCCTTCGCTGAACACGGCGACGGTCGCGATCCCCATTTCCTTGCAGGCACGAATCACACGAAGAGCGATTTCGCCTCGATTGGCGATCAGAATACGTTGGAACATAAAACCTCTTTGGAGTGAAGTGGCTGAGGCAACTCGTTTCCAACTGATAACTATGGCTTCACTTTGAAGAGTGTCTGGCCGTATTCAACTGGGTCACCGTTGGCAACGCAGATCTCTGTGATCGTGCCGCTGACTTCAGACGGGATTTGGTTGAAGACCTTCATCGCCTCAATGATGCAGACGACGGTGTCTGGCTTAACAGGATAGCCAACTTTCACAAAAGGCGGGTCGCTCGGCGTTGGGGCTTCGTAGTAGGTTCCAACTGTCGGGCTCTTGATGGCAATCGCATTATCCGCCACCGCTGGCGCGGGTTGAGCTGCTGGAGCAGCAGCCACCGGCTGAGTTGGTGGTTGATATGCCGGTGCGGCCATAGTCGGATAAGCCTGTTGGCCGTAGCCAGGAGGGGGCAGCATGTTAATTGTGTCACCAGGACCACGGCGGAGCATCCAGCGTTCGTCTCCTCGTCGAAGATTCACTTCGGTGACACCGTGTTTTTCCATCATCTCGACTAATTCGCGGAGCTTTTCGAGATCGAACGACGCCGTGGATCGGGACGCTTCAGCCATTCGGGGTTTGCCTTGT
>CAIJTL010000881.1 GCA_903823545.1 uncultured Planctomycetaceae bacterium | reverse complement strand
TTGAGCATTGTGCCTGTCAGCATTCGCTGGTGGAGGTTGCTCCGCAGGTGCAAAGTCGGATCGTGACAACTGACACGCTCTCGAATGTGTCTGAAGTCATTTTGGCCCCAAACATGCTATCGACGGACTTGGTCGACGGGCGAATGCGTGTTGCGCGAAGCCTGTTGCTGAGGCCACAGCAATCTCTGCACTTAACCGTTTTGGCCGCGGTCGTATTGCGCGTGTAGTGGCTTTCGTTCGACGCTTTTTCGCAGAGCGTGATCGCTCGCGACTTCTTTTTGTGCGTCAGAGCGTTTTGGCGTCAGTAAGAGGCTAGCCGAGAACTGTGACTGTGAGCCGCAAGGGAGTGCTCAATCCGAGTTCTCGGATAGCCTTTAAGTCTCCTTTCGGTTGATCGGTGTTTGGAAAAGTTCTTGCCGATTGCGTGCAACGAACTTCGGCTTAAGCGATTCCAATCGAGACGCTCCGTCTGTTGGCGATTGCAAACTCCGCTGACGTTTCTCATAGAGGTGACAGGATGCGACTTTCTCATGTTTCTCAGGTTTACGGTGGTATCACCATCGTGGTCGCGCTGGCTGTTGCAGGTTTCAGTACGCGAGATCGTTGGATCGTTTTGTTTGGCTCGCGTACCGCTCCCGTAAAATCTGTTGAGGAAACGAACGCGCCAGCTCACGACGCGAAGGTCCTCAAGCTCAGTCCGCAGGCTCGCAAGAACTTGGGCTTAATCGCGAAGGCAGCCAAGCCTCAAACGTACTGGCGGACAATTCAAGTCCCCGGCGCGATTGTGGATCGCCCGGGCAGATCCGATCGTGGAGTGACAGCTCCGGCAGTTGGAGCCGTTGTCCAAATTCATGCCTTTCCGGGTGACACAGTGAAGCCGGGTGACCGTCTCTTCACGCTTCGGCTTTTTAGCGAGTATCTCCAAAACACTCAGTCGGAGTTGTTCAAGGCGACTCGCGAGACGCAATTAGTGAGAGAGCAGCGAGCGCGCTTGGTGGACGGAGTCAAAAGTGGCGCGATCCCGGAATCAAAAATCACTGAACTCGATAATCAACTGCGTCGGCAATCCGCCGCCATTCAGGCGTATCGACAAGATTTGCTGACGAGAGGGATCAACCCGACACAGATCGACAGAGTTGCTGAAGGGAATTTTGTTTCGACGCTTGATGTCGTCGCACCGCCGAGCGATTTTGGCATATCGGTTTCAGATGCCGTCAACGAAGCCAAAGATGTCGACGCGCGGGAGTCGAATTCGGCTGAAGATGCAGACTCTTCCGAGGCTCGAATCCAAAGTCTGAAATCCAAAAGCCCCAATCCATCACCACTTTATGAAGTCCAAACGCTCTCCGTGGATCTCGGCCAACAGGTGCAAGCGGGGCAGTTGCTTTCGATGCTGTCGAATCATCACTCGCTCTACATCGAAGGCCATGCTTTCAAGCAAGAAGCTCCATTTCTAGAACAAGCGGCTCAGAGCGGTTGGCCCGTTGAAGTCGAGTTTGCAGAAGACGATCACAAGCACTGGCCGCCACTCGATCAGTCTTTTCAAATTCGCCATCTCGCGAATTCGATCGACGCCGTGAGCCGTACGTTTGATTTCTTCATTCCGCTGACGAATCAGTCTCGAGGTTACGAGAGCGACGGTCAAACGTTTGTGGTGTGGAGATTTCGCCCAGGGCAGCGAGTTCGATTGCATGTTCCCGTTGAGGAATTCAAAGACGTGCTCGTATTGCCGTCCGCTGCAATTGTCCGAGAAGGTCCAGAAGCCTACGTGTTCCGCCAAAACGGGGATCTCTTCAATCGCATTGCGGTACATGTGCTGTATGAGGACCGCTTAAACGTCGTGGTTGCCAACGACGACAGCATCACGCTTGGCGTGTATCTCGCACAGAACGCTGCTGCGTCGCTCAATCGAGTGCTCAAGTCCCAATCAGCCAGCGGCGTACGTGCCGACGTTCATGTTCATGCCGACGGTACGGTTCACGCGGCTCATTAGGTTGAAACTCTGAGGCACGGAAGGCAATTAAATCGTTCTGACAAAACCATCCTTGTGATGCTCTGTTTCCGACTCTGATTGTTGCAGTCCGAAGGATAGACAAGATGCTTAATGGCGTGATTCGAATGGCACTCCGGTACCGGATGCTCGTCGTTGTGATGAGTCTGGCCTTAATGGTCTATGGCTCATACCTCGCGACGACCATGTCGATCGACGTGTTTCCGGATCTGGATCGGCCGCGAGTCATCATCATCACTGAATGTGCCGGACTCGCGACCGAAGAGGTTGAAACGCTCGTGACTCAGCCAATCGAAGTCGCCTTGCTCGGTGCGAGTGGCGTGCAAGCTGTTCGGAGCCAAACGACCGCTGGCTTGAATGTCGTCTACATCGAATTCGATTGGACGACAGAAATACGAGCCGCTCGGCAAACGGTCCAAGAGCGGCTTGTCACGTTGGCCGGTGTCTTGCCTGAAGGGATTCGGCCGCAGATGACTCCGCCCGCTTCGATCATGGGGCAGATTGTGATTGCTGGCATCTATCGTCAGGTGGGGCCGAACGGAGGCGAGTTGATGCCTGTTGGCAAGACCGGAATGCTCGCGGAATTGGTTCACGCCAGTGACAAGTCGCGGCAGGTATTTGTCTGGCAACCAACCGAGCGACACCAACTCGATTCGTGGCAGCCGAAGAATGTAGAAAACGTCGCGTGGGGGGATGGTGCTGCCGAGCGCCGAGTGACGTTGACCATCTCTGGCCAGCAGCATGAGATTCATTTTCCAACGGCGGAAGCCCAGCAGATGGCGTTGCGGACGATTGCCGATTGGGTGATCCGACCGCGATTGTTGAAAGTCACCGGAGTTGCGGAAGTCTTCATTCAAGGGGGTGACCGAAAGCAGTATCAAGTGCTCATTGATCCGGCTGCGCTGTTGGAATACGGCGTGACGCTGCAAGAGGTCGAGCAAGCACTCAAGGAAAGCAACATCAACACCAGCGGCGGATTCGCAGTTCAAGGCGAAACCGAACGACCGATTCGTGTGTTGGGCCGACTTGGCCCGGACGCTGTTCGGGTTTTGGATGATCTGCGGAGTGTGCCCATCAAGATTCACCAAGACCGGTCAATTCTCCTGAGCCAAGTGGCGCAGGTCGTTGAAGGGCCGCAATTCAAGCGAGGTGACGGCAGCGTCAACGGGCGACCGGGAGTCGTCTTCACGATCGTCAAACAGCCTCATGTCGATACACGCTCGCTGACTGACCGATTGGATGCCGCGCTGAAAGAAGCGGAGTCGTCACTGCCAGCCGATATCGTCATCAATTCGGAGCTCTTCCAGCTCAAGAACTTCATCGACCGAGGCATCTTCAATGTCGGCGAGGCGCTCGTCATCGGGGCCGTGCTGGTCCTCATAATTCTGTTCCTATTCCTGCTGAATTTTCGCACGACGTTTATCACGCTCACAGCGATTCCACTGTCGCTGGTCATCACGACGCTGGTGTTCCGCATCATTGGAAACGTGACAGGGACGCATCTTTCGATCAACGTCATGACGTTAGGAGGGATCGCTGTCGCAATGGGCGAATTGGTGGATGATGCGATCGTTGACGTTGAGAACATCTTTCGGCGGCTCAGCGAAAACAATCGGCGGCAACGTCGCGGTCACGCGGAGCGAGACGGCTACGTGTCGCCGCTTCAGGTTGTCTACGAAGCCAGCAAAGAAATCCGCAGCGCGATCGTGTTCGGCACAGCGGTTGTGATCCTGGTGTTCCTGCCGTTGTTTGCCCTGTCCGGAGTGGAAGGGCGACTGTTCGCACCACTGGGGGTGGCCTACATCGTCTCGATTCTGGCATCCCTGATTGTCTCGCTGACGGTGACTCCCGTGTTGTCGTACTACTTATTGCCGCAGTCCAAGGCGACTCACGCGGAGCACGATGGGGTGCTGTTGCGGTTCTTGAAATGGGCTGCCGGTTACTTGATCCGCCTTAGTATCGCACGACCAAAATGGCTGCTGTTGTTGACTTGGATGTTGGTGGGATTTGCCGCGTGGGAGATGTCTCAATTGGGGCGAAACTTCCTGCCGCAGTTCGATGAGGGGAGTGTTCAAGTCAACGTCACGCTCCCGCCGGGCTCTTCGTTACAGGCATCGAATCAAACCGCGAAAGTTATCGACGCGAAATTTCAGCAGATGCAAAAGTCTGAAAAGAACCCCAAAGGCGAAATCATTCACTTCGTTCGTCGCACGGGTCGGGCCGAGATGGACGAGCATGCCATGCCGGTCAGCGCGAGCGAATACATTTTGAGCATGAACCCGAAGAGCGGTCGGCATCGCGAGGACGTCCTCAAGCAGCTCTTGGCGGAACTGCGTGAGGAGGTTCCCGGAGTTGATATTGAAGTCGAGCAACCACTCGCACACCTGATTAGCCACATGGTTTCCGGTGTTTACGCCCAGATCGCGATCAAAATCCACGGCGATGATCTCGACACTTTGCAACAACTCTCCGAGCGAGTGAAGGCGACGGTTCAAAGCGTTCCTGGAGTTACGCCCCCCGTCGTCGAGGCGATCCGACAGACCGAAGAATTGCATTTGAGACTGCGTTCGGATGATCTCGCATTCCGTGGATTAACGCGGGCCTATGTTGCACAGGTCATCCAGACGGCGCTGCAAGGCGAGGTTGTCTCGCAAGTGTTGGAAGGGCAGCGGCGATTCGATTTGCTGGTGCGATTGGAAGAGAACTATCGGACTGACTACGCCAACCTTGGCCGATTGCGAATCGACCTGCCGAACAATCGCGGTCAAATCGAACTCCGCGAGCTGGCCGACATCGGTGAAGGAGCAGGCCCCAACGCGATCAATCGGGAGAACGCTCGCCGCCGGATCGTGATTCGTTGCAACACACAAGATCGCGATCTCGCCAGCACTGTTGCGGAAATTCAGCAACGAGTTGCCAGCCAAGTGGCTCTGCCCGAAGGCTACTTCATCGAGTATGGCGGTCAGTTCGAGAGCCAACAGCGAGCGACGACACTGATCTTGGTCTTAGCGGGCATTTCGGTGATCGGCATGTTCGTCGTGTTGATGATTCTGTATCCGTCAGTGCGAATCGTCTTGCAGATTCTCAATGCTCTGCCGACCGCGTTCATCGGCGGCGTGCTGGCGTTGGTCATCACGCAACAATCGCTGACGGTCGCGAGTTTGGTTGGCTTCATTTCTCTGGGAGGCATTGCCGTTCGCAATGGAATTCTGTTGGTAACGCACTACTTCCACTTGATGAAGGAAGAAGGGGAAGCCTTTACCCAGGAAATGGTCGTGCGCGGAAGTCTGGAGCGGCTCGCCCCAGTTTTGATGACGGCGCTGACTGCTGGCATCGGACTCGTGCCGCTAGTTCTCGGCGGACAAGAGCCCGGCCGAGAAATTCTTTATCCCGTGGCCACTGTCATTCTTGGAGGGCTTGTGACCTCGACGTTTTGTGAGTTTCTGATTCACCCCGGGTTGTTTTGGAATTTCAGCGGCAAAGACGCCGACGCGCTCGTGCATCAGGCTCACGCGGAAGGGGACCGCTTGATCGGATGACACACCACGGTTTGTTGAACCTTCACTGACCTCGTCTCGCGTGAGACGCGCAAGTCAGCTCTCATTCCTCACGCATCATTGATCTCAATAAGGAGAACTCGCCATGACCCGATACGCACTCTATTCCAGTTTGTTAATGACGCTTGCACTCGGCTGCGGAGAGGCTGAAAAGCCCGGCCCCGCAAAGCCTCCCGCTGCAACGAGCACTTCGGCCAAAGACGCTCACGACCACGATCATTCTCATGGCCACGATGGTCATGAACCTGGCCCGCATCAGGGGACGCTCGCCGATTGGGGCGGCGGCAAATACCACGTCGAATTCACCGTCGATCACGACAAGCAAGAAGCCACCGTCTATATCTTGGGAGACGATGAAAAGTCCGCCGTGCCGATTAAGGCCAGCACGATCCTGCTGAGTATCAAGTCCCCCAAGTTCCAAATCGAACTTGCCGCAGCACCGCTAGACGGAGAGGCCGAAGGGACCGCCTCGCGATTCGTCGGTAAACACGAAAGTCTCGGCAAAGAACAGGAATTCTCTGGATCAATCGGCGGAGAGGTCGACGGCACGCCCTACGTCGGCGATTTCAAAGAAGGAGCTCACGGCGATCACAGCCACAAATAGTTTTGAAGATCTGTGGCTGGTGACAGGAGTTCGAGTTTTCGACTCTCAGCCATTTGCGTTGAAAGTCGAACATTTCCCGTAGAGGCGCAGAGTTCGCGGAGAAGGCACAACTTCTGTGCTCTTCAAACTCTGCGGCCCCTGCGCCTCTGTGGGAAACTTTTTGGCAAATAACCTGTTCCAAGAGAGATGACGGCGAGCCGAATTTTCTAACTCCAGTCACTGTCTGAATTGATCAGCCTTGAGATTCAACACCGTTAATCCAATAGCTTCCATCGCGCTTGTCGAAGTTGCGCGTTTGGCGATGTGGCGAGCAGTTCGTACCAGACGGTTACGAAGCTGCCGTCTGGGCATTCGACGGTTGAGGGATAGCCCATGTCGCCGGACGTGGAGTCATTGTTGATGGTGAGCGAGTCGCTCCATGTCTGGCCGTTGTCACTGCTGATGCGAGCGAGATTGCCCAATGGGGTTTTGCGGTGGCCATAGCTCATCAGAAGACGACCATCGCGTAAGCGAAGTAGGTGCGACGGAAGTCCCCAGACTCCGATTGAATGCGGGACCGACCAAGTTTTGCCACCGTCGCGAGATTCTGATTGCAGCGTTTCGCCTGCGTTCTGTTTGTTGTGATTTCGAATGTGCGCGATCAGCGTTCCGTCGGCTGCTTCGACTGCGTGCAGTTCATGAAACTGTTTGGGTTCATCACCTTCGCGAGCGGGAATCGTGGCGAGCCAGTCCCAGGTGAGACCATCGTCTTTGGATTCGCAGACGCCGATGCGGTCATCCTTCCACAAGGCTTTACCGGCATAGATCAGTCGCCCGTCTCTCAAGACGACCGGGCCATGTGGGCTATTGAGCGGGACAGCATAACGAGCGGACCACGTGACGCCGCCATCGGTCGAACGAATCATCCAAGAGCCGACTTCTCGCTGACGTTGTTCAGCGGTGAGTCGCCCGTGTGCGGCTCGCCATTCGGCCAGCTTGATGTCGAGTTCGACTTTCGACTTCTCATCAGTCGGTTGCGTCTTTTCAAGCCGAGCCAAGATCGTTTCGTATGCCAACGATGTGAATGTCGTCACCAAGATCGAACCTTGAGCCGTCTCGACGATCCCCGCATCGCGTTCGTCGATCGGGCTGTCATTCAAGACTTGGGGCCAACCCCAGGATTGTCCGTTGTCTTTCGATCGCATCATTTCGAGACGACCAAAAGGGCAAACATGAGCTTCACGTCCCCCAGAGAACACCAGCAGCAGTTCGCCGTTCGCGCGACGAGTCAAAGTGGGCCAGCCGTGATAAAGAGGCGGTTTCCAACTGATGACCTTGCGATCGAGAACCTCGATCTTCGGTGATGCCGCATGGATGGACGTGAGATTTGCCGTACCTATGGCAGCAACGGTCAATGTCGATTGCAGAAAAGCCCGTCGAGAAACTGTTCGAGCCATCGTCGTCTAGCCCTCAATTAAGCGACCCACTGAGGCAAGCTCAGTGGGGTTGGTGGATATCGCTCGCTCAGCGGCTAATTAAACGACAGGCCCACGTTTTGAGATTGCGAAGTATTCGCCGCAGTCAGTGTTGTGAGGTACGTCGCAGCCGCGGCTTCGTCGTTATCACCATCTTCGGTGAACTTATCACCGGAGTTACTGATGATGTTGTCATCTCCGTCACCGCCGATGATGACATCGCGCCCGTTGCCGAGTGTCACTTGGTCGTCCTCGGTGTCGCCGATGAGAATGTCGTCATCGAAGCCGCCAACGAGTGTGTCTGTGCCGCTGCCACCCATTTGCCAGTCGTTGCCTGCTCCGCCGAAGATGCTGTCGTTGCCAGCACCTCCCGAAAGGCTGTCGGCACCGCCAAGAGCAAAGTCTCCGTCGTCTGTCTCTGCGGTCTCATCACCGGTCAGCGAGTCATTGCCGGCTCCGCCATCAAGACTGTCATCGCCATCGTCGCCGATCAGCGTATCGTCTCCGTCGCCACCAGCGAGCGTGTCGTTGCCATCACCGCCGATGACGCTGTCTTTTCCGGTACCTGCATCGACGCTGTCGTTGCCGAGGCCCGCTGTGATTTGATCATCGCTTGAGCCGCCGATGAGCGTGTCGTTGCCGTTGCCTCCAAAGATTGTGTCTTTGCCGTCGCTTCCATCGAGCGAGTCATTTCCCGGCCCGCTATCGAGAAAATCGTCGCCAAGACCGCCAAGCAGCGTGTCTGCGCTCGTGTCAGTACCACCGAGAATTCGATCGTTTCCGATACCGCCGCTGAGCACATCGGAGCCGTTGCCCCCATCGATCGTATCGATGCCGTCGAACCCCGTGAGGCTATCGTTGCCGTTGTTTCCAACGAGCAGGTCATTGCCGAGTCCACCGTCGGCGGTGTCATCGCCATCGCTTCCCGTCAGCGAATCGTTTCCGTCTTCACCAAGAAGCGAGTCGTTGCCGGCACTTCCTAAGAGCTTGTCGTTGCCGGTTCCTCCGAGGAGCGTGTCGTTTCCGGCTCCGCCGTCTTCGTAGTCATTGTCGGCTCCGCCTGACAGTGAATCGTTTCCTGCTCCACCGAGAAGGGTGTCGAAGCCGCCTTCGCCGGTGAGCAAGTCGTTTCCGTCTTCACCCGAAAGGTTGTCGTTCCCGGTCCCTCCCAGCAAACTGTCCTGTCCGCCGCCGCCGAAGATGGTGTCGTTGCCGTTACCTCCGCGCAGGTCATCGTTCAATGGGCTGCCCGTGATGCGGTCGTTTCCGGCACCACCGTCAACGTGAATCTCACCGACCTTCAACGCCTTGAATTTGTCTGAGGTGACGGCGCTGATATTGATGTTGTTATTGCCGGTTCCGCCGTTGACGAACAGTTTTGTCACAACCGCAGCCGACCACGTTTGAGCGGTCCCGTTGACGACAACTTTGCCTGCGGCGTTTGAGCTGATGGTAATCGACTCCGCCCCGCTACTGTTGACGGTGAGGACCGTGTCGGCACCGACGACATTCAACATCGACGAGACGCTCAAGACGCAACGTGACTCAAACGCTTCCGCATGAATCGCGGCAGGAGTGATTT